>JAJEAQ010000213.1 GCA_022822685.1 Trichodesmium sp. jk18x7bins.61 | reverse complement strand
TTCCCCCAGACAAAACAACCATAGAGCACCACACACGCGCCTAATATAATAGAAACAGAAGTAATTTACCCTCAGACAAAAATCATCATTACCACAAAACAATCACATATCCCCAATAGAGAAACACAGACATCACAAGAGGAAAGCTCAGTCGTTTTTGTGTAAATCTTTCCCAAATCGGTTTAATACCAATTATTTATCATTGTTCCTAACCTCTTGGTTTGAAGGGATAGATACCTCACAGTTATATGTGAAGTAGATGGGTGGTATATTTGTTTCAATGATGAAATAGAATCTGTGTCTATAGAGGATGTAGAGATACAGCCTACCGAGAACAATTTATGCTTGTATTGATTGAAAGTTTTTTAGAAAGTCTGAACATAGGTGCTCTCAACTTCAAAACAGATTGTCAAATAGAGAACACTCGCCTAGCTAGGCGAATTCTCAAGGGCCAGATATCAAAAACTACACCTTTGAGCCTGTCGCCGAAAAGAAGAATCCCGCGTTGTCGCGTCAGCGCCACGGAGTGAGTATGTCAAAAGAAACTATAACACAAATCTATCTACGGGGAAGTATAAAACCGGATAACTTGTTCCACCAATACATTAGAGTTGTCGCTAAATAGATAAACCAAATCGCTCAAACCTAGACTGAGCATTCATTTCAAGCATTTTCGATCCAAATAACTAGAAGCTTTACAGAGTCATGGTTTTCGCCTTTTTTTCTGTTATCAAGCGACAAGTCTATTATTAGGTTGTTTCAGTGATGCTCCTACATGCTCCTATTCGCTTTTAGTGTAGGCAATTGATACCAAATCCGGTTATTGTAGGGTAGTTATCTCCTATCCCCAAATCCTCTCTAGGCAGAGACTATGACTTTATTGAATATCTCCTTACTAAAACAGATTTGGTATGATATCTACTTGAGACGGTCAGAACAACATCCAGGGATATCCTCATGGAGGGTGTTTTATAGTGAGTTACGCGTCGGACACCACTTGAACATGCATAAATTTTTTATTTTAGAGTTACCATTAAGGGCTTCTTATCTAGTATCAACCATAACATATATGGTTACTCTATCGAAGTAGAGAGAAAATTATCGTAAGCAAATATCAACGCTGGGATTTATGAGGGGCTGTGTGCGGAACTACTTCTACACAGTAGGCGCCGTGGGACAAGGCGGGGCCGTCCCTTGCCTCATTTGGTCGGAGTTGCCTCTTTCAGAGGAGCAGTCCGTCAGGAAAGCTCCCCATTCATGTGGCGAAGTGCCGTTTGAGCCTGTCGCCGAAAACACCGTGGGGCTTCTCTCGGGGGAAGCTAAGAGAGATCTTGATTAGTTTGACAAATGACTGAGGCATTAGAAAGATATTCCAAGACTTGTTCTGCATTAATCAAACGAGTCAATACCACATTGCCAATATTTTGAGTAGAAGCAGATTGTTGGGCTTTAGAAGTAGGATAAACGTCCACCATCAACACTGCATCTTCGACCCGATACAACCACATTTTTTCATTTTTATCCCAAACACATAAGGTCATTTTTTCAATATCGGGGGCTCGTCTCCAAGCTGTTTCACTCCAGAGTCCGCCAACAGTCCAAACGCGACCTACTGCCCATCCCTCTGAGAATAAGAAGTATTTCACAAACTTTTCTAGACTTAATTGACTTAATAAAAAAGTTTATCAGCCTTTGACAGAAGGAGTCATATCATGTCCGGGTAAAAGCGTGATAAATAAAATTATAGGATTAATAATTAGGGAAGAAACACCACCCTTAGGCTATAACTTATTCTTTCCTCCTGACTACTGACTACTTTATTTATTTATACGTATTCAACCGGGCATGATATCAGTTGTTATTTTACTTTATAGAGTCGCAAAACACTGTATTTCTGGAGGCATCATGGCTGGTAAATTATGGCAGAAAATTTGGGGATTTCTCAACACAGAAATAGAATTGAGTTGCTCGGACACTCTCAAGATTGGAGTTAACTAAGCTAATGCAGTTTTACAATTAGCAAAAGTACTATACCCCTCTTTTGTCACTCTCCGGCCACATTTTATATTTCCCAATCGTAGAGCTGTTGTTTGTTAAGCGATGTAGCTAACGCTAGGCAACGCCAACGCCGGAATTTTTACTACTAGGAAAAACAACAATCATTTTGTTGTTTTTCCTAGTAGAAAAAAATGCTCTATCCTTGATAAATAAAGTGTTTGGAAGCTCAGATTTTATTTCTGCGGAGAGTGACACAAGAGGGATACAGTAGTTTTCAGGTCAATGAACCACATAACAAAAATGACCACAGAGTAGTCCCTACTCTGTGGTCTACTCAAGTGAAAAGCGCTGTAAGAAAATCGGCGTTGCTGAAACTGGGTATGAATTCCAGCAATTGAACAACTGAAACAGCTCCCATCATAAGGTATATAATTAGTAGCCAATTGACGATTCATACCTTCATTCAGCAACGCCAGAAAATCAAACTGCTCAAGAACTAAAACCAATAATTGAGAATTTTGATTCACTATGAGATGTACTCAATTCTCCAGTTGCAAAAGTTACTGGTGCTGGTTTACCTTTTTTTACTGATCGCAACTGAGATTATTTCTCTTATTGTCATGACTTACGCAAAAGTGCTATATATAGTAAGTTAAAACTATACTGCAACACTACATATAGAGTTTAAGGCTAAAAAATGCGTAAGTCCTGATTGTTAAACAATCTCCTCAGGAGCCAACTTTAGAGCAGGCTGTAAGACTTGTGGCTGAGGTGGCTTATTTAGAAAGTTTACGATTTTTTGGGGATCAGCATACATAAATTTCGGAAAACTTGATCAACCCTGAAACTTCAGAAGCGGTACAAAAACAGATAATGGGATGAAGTAATTGATTTTAATGCTGAAAATGCTAGGAATACTTTGATATGTTTTTATGATTCTAGTTTGAGAGAAAAGTTTGATGAGATTTTATTAGAGTGCTTTCAAGAATCTGGTTTGGATGAAAATCAAGCTAAAACAGTTACAGAAAGAATTTCTCCTAGTACCCCCTAGTACCCATCGTTATATGAAAAAACGGTGGCAAGGGTGAAAGATGATGCTAAAAATTTTGCTGGAATTTATGGGGATGGATGGCTGAGAGATTTGGAGGCTTATGGCAGTATTGATAATTATCTGAAGGAGGCGATCGCTACTAAACCAGAAGAAAAAGTATTTGATAAAGAATTTACTTTTCGGCCTCAGATCTATTTATAAGTATTTAATATTATGTCCGGTTTAGAGCGTGATCAATAAAATTATAGGATTGATAATTAGGGGATAAACACCTCCCTTAGCCTGTAATTTATCCCTCCCTCCTGACTACTGACTACTTTAATTTATTTATACGTATTCAACCGGACATGATCTATAGCGCGAAGCGCTGGTATAGTTACAGATTAAAATAGGGGAACTGCTCAGTAAAAAGAGATTCAATCCTGATTTGTAAATACGCGAGAGCGAAGCGCTATAACTGGACATGATAGAATTTCTGCCTTCTGCTTTTTTCAAACATTATCTGTCATGCTTCAATCCCACACTGAACATTTTCAGTGTGGGGCTTATTCTGAAGTCAGCTAAATCTAACCGCGACCTTTTGGCCCTAAACCAACTGCACCTGCATAGATAGCGCGATCGCCTAACTCATCCTCAATCCGCAACAGTCGATTATATTTTGCTACTCGTTCGCTACGACAGAGAGAACCTGTTTTAATCTGGCCGGTGCGAGTTCCTACAGCTAAGTCAGCGATGGTTGTATCTTCTGTTTCTCCGGAACGATGACTGATCACTGAGCGATAACCATTACGAGTTGCTAAGTCAATAGTTTCTAGTGTTTCAGTCAGGGAACCGATTTGATTTAGTTTGATCAAAATTGAGTTACTCACACCCATCTCGATACCTTTTTGCAGGCGAGAAGGATTAGTTACAAATAAGTCATCTCCCACTAATTGGATTTTGCTGCCTAATTTTTGAGTTAGTTGCACCCAGTTTTCCCAGTCGTCTTCATGTAAACCATCTTCTATGGAAACAATGGGATATTGATCGACTAGACTAGCCAAATAATCTACTAATTCTGTAGGAGAATGAGTTGCTCCATCGTAAGTGTAGTTACCATCTTGGTAAAATTCGCTAGCGGCTACGTCTAATGCTAAGGCTACTTGTTCTCCTGGTTTGTAACCTGCTGTTTCGATCGCTGTAGTTAAAATATCTAATGCTTCTTGATTTGAGCCTAAGTTGGGAGCGTAACCACCTTCGTCTCCGACTCCACCCAATACACCTTTCTCTTTTAAAATTCCACTAAGGGTAGCAAATACTTCTGCTCCCCAACGTAATGCTTCTTTAAATGAGGCAGCACCTACAGGTACAATCATAAATTCTTGAATGTCTACATTATTGGCGGCATGAACACCACCATTAATTACATTCATTAGGGGTACTGGTAGCAAACTAGCTTGAGACCCACCTAAATAACGATATAGTGGCATTCCAATAGCATTTGCTGCTGCTTTAGCTGTGGCTAGGGATACAGCAAGGATGGCGTTAGCTCCTAAGTTGCTTTTGTTAGGAGAGCCATCTATCTCTAGCATTTTGCTATCAACTGAGGTTTGGTTGAGAGCGTTAATTTTTAATAGACTAGGGGTAATTTTTTCTTCAACGTTTTTGACTGCTGTTAGTACCCCTTTGCCACTGTAGCGCCCTTTATCTCCATCACGAAGTTCGTGGGCTTCAAAGCTGCCTGTTGATGCTCCACTAGGTACTTGGGCCAAACCGATGATTCCATTAGCTAGGTGGACTTCGGCTTCTACGGTTGGACGACCACGGGAGTCGAGAATTTCCCTAGCATGGATTGATTCAATAGTTGTCTCCATATTTTTCTTCCTTATCCTGCCAAGTATAGTTATATTTGTGGACTCGAATTTGCCTACTTATAGTTGTTCTACTGACAGAATAAGGGTTAATTTGGCTTTTTTGATATTTAGCAAAAATGTTTAATAATTCTATTATTTGTTTTTATTACTACTGAAATTGACTTTTTTTTAAAAAAAATTATTTTTTTTTAAGAAAATACTGAATTAAAGTATTTTTTATCTAGATATCATAATTTAAAATAGTGGTGAGCTTTGGAAACAACCCACCACTGAAAAATACTTAAAGCTCTACCAATCAATACTTTTGCATGAGTACCTTTTTCAGCTATAACTTTCGTCTAGTAACAATAGACTTTTTTAGGCTGATCCTAGATCAAAGCTAATTGCTGATGAAGCCCAACTCTGAAAATCTGGCGCTAAACGAATTAACTTTTTGTGAATTTCATCTGTCACCCACAATACTAAAGGAAAGTTAAAATTTTGGAAATTATTTCTCACTAGGTTAGTTGCTATTAATAGTTTATCTAAGGTGTTGACTGACTCCAAACTTTTGATCATTAAAGCTTTAGGTAAGTTCTGACCTAGATTTTGATTAATACTACAGTAGAGTGTATCCGTAGATTGGTCTAATGCTAATTCTTCGTATTCTATAGGGTATTCTTCTCTAAGTTTTTGCAGAATCTGCTCTCTTAATTCTGGAGAATTACAACGAACTAAAATTAAGGAAAAATCGCCTTCGGAGAGAGTTATAGCCCTAGCTAAAGTTTTGAGCGACCGCTCATTGCTTTCACCTTCTATTTCACCTAGGTTAAACATTTTTTATATACTTTTTCAAACATTTTTTATAAATTTTTTACTTTTATCATACTATATATATCCCATATCCTAGGATATATATAGTATATTTTCGGGTTGATACACAGTTCTAACTCAGTTAGACCACTTGTTTTATTGGCCATATACTCTAATTTTTTTTCTTAGTTTCAGCTTCATTATAGCATTTTTACGACATTTGTCTTAGAGGTTTTTGATTATCTTTAAGGATTTTTTTATATTAAAATAAAACAGTATTTATACAGGTAGACTAGAATCGTCACCTATGCTTTAAAAACGATCGCTGGATCAATACGAGTTACTTTTTGAATTGCAAAGAAAGCTGAACCTACACACATAATAACCGTTATACCTAACACTCCTAGGGCTGACCAAGGTGTAATCAAAATAATAATTCCTTTACTTGCCACCCAACCACTCAACCCTAAACACATCAATAGCCCAGGGATATAACCCAAAATTGCCATCCAGATCGCCTGTTCGACAATTACTGCATACAATTCCTGATCTGATGCCCCCATTGCTTTGAGAGTGCCAAATTCTTTAATATGGTCAGACACAGACGAGTACAGAATCTGAGCTACTACCACTATCCCCACAATTACCCCTACTATTGCACCCATTCCTAAAACTAAACCAATATTTGTTCGCGCCAACCAAAAAAACCTAGTTTTCTCAGATATTTCCTCTTTAGTGTAAGCGGCGGTAGCTGGTATAGCCTGTTCTATTTTCTGTTTGAGTGCTTGTAAATCTTCACCAGGCTTAGCTTTGACTAGTATATATGCGATCGGATCTGCTACTTCTAACTCTTTTGGGATGGATGCTATCTCTAACTCTTGATTGGGGTCTTTTTTCTCTACCTCTTTTGTACATTCAAGATTTCCTGCTCCTACAACTTTGCAGTTAACTTTGGCGCTAATACTGGCATTAATGTAAGTGTTTGCATTTTCTAAGGATGTAAACAACAAAGTACTTGAGACAATTGATTGAGTCCCTTTTGTCACAGCAACTAACTTTGCTGGTAGAGAACCTGCGAGCGCTGTTATTCC
>JAJEAQ010000242.1 GCA_022822685.1 Trichodesmium sp. jk18x7bins.61 | reverse complement strand
AAGTATTAACACCAGGCTTAACCTGAATATCACAAGTAATACTGCCAGCTTCAGTAAATTTAATTGCATTATCAATAACATTAAAAAAAACTTGCTTCAGATTTTTTGGATCAGTTTCTACAAATATTGATTTATACATATCAGGTTTGTATATTTGCAAATTTTTCCGTTGAATTCGAAGTAGTTGTGAATCGATTACTTCACTGAAACATTTAGACAAATTTATTACCTTTTTATTAATTGGAAGTTTACCTTGCTTAATTTGTACTAAATCCAAAAGTTCATTAATTAAATTCAGTAAATGAATAGCAGATTGATCGGCTTGCTGTAATATTTTAATTTCTTCTTCTTTGCTGTCATAAAATCCATCAGTGATTAATTTGATAGAACAAATAATACCATTAAGTGGAGTCCTCAGTTCATGGGAAATATTTTTCATAAATTCATCTTTGTAACGATCTGCTTCCTCTAAAGCAGTATTTTTGCTCTCCAACTCCACAAATGATTTTTGTAATTGTTCTGTCATTTGATTAAATGCTTGAGCCAATATTGCCAATTCATTAATGGGAACTTCTTTTATTCTTTGTTCCCAGTTCCCAACAGATAAAGAAGTTGCTGCTTGCTTTAAACGTTTAACTGGTCTAATAATTAATTCACAACAGAGTAAACCTAAAATAATTGCCAGTATTAATGCTATCAAACATAAAGCAACCGTAATTCGAGTATTAGTATAAATACTTTGCATAAAATCTGCTTGGGGAACTACCACCAAAATCAACCAATCTAAACCATATTTATCCTTAAAAGGTAATACTTTTAAAAAGTGCCTTTGAGTATTAACATCAAAGTTAAGTAATGAAGTGTTTTGAATTTGATTTAGGTCGCCAAAGCTGTCTTTGAGAGATTGAGTTGCTAAACTAAGTAAAGGATCGTTACTATCTAAAGCTCGGATCGATTCTAAGTCATTACCCATTTGGATAAAAGGTTGAGAAGTTGTTGAACTAGCTATAAGTTGTCCAGAGCGGTTTAAAATGTAAGCCTCCCCTGATTTACCAATCTTCAATTCATCTTGTAGAAAGTCATGTAGTTGAGAGAGGGTGAGAGTCGCATTCACTAGAGCAATGATATTACCATTGTTATCAATGACTGGTTGAGTCGCCATCATTCCTACTCTTTCATCAATTAGCGATGTAAACATCTCTCCCCAAGCCGACTTACCTGCAGCAACACCATCTTGATACCATGGCCGCAGAAGGCTATCGTATTTCGGAACTACGTTGGTGCGATTTGTTCGCAACCCTTGAGAGTCAGTAGCATATTCCTGAAGTTCTCCCTCTGTAGATTCGTCTGCAACAATGATATTAAATTTGTTATTGTTTTGGCGACTTACTGCGATCATAGTTCCTGATGCAGAGGTGATACCGATAACACCTATGGAATCAAAAGACTGAATCTGTTGCCATAAATGACGCTCTACATTGTTAGTGTCTTGAATATTAAGTTGATTGAGACTAATAGCATCTATATTTAATTGATTAACCAAGTGGGGAGCTTTCAGAAAAATATTCAGTTTCTCATGAATACGGGCTGTAATTTCATCTTGTAATTGATTGGCTAGAGTGTTGACGGCGTGCCTACCACTGGTAAATGAAAGATATCCCACAAGCCCTACTGCTGCTAAAATTTGGATCACAAATGGAGCAATGACTACGGCTCTGAGGGGTAATTTCGATGAATGTTGGCCAAATATGGGGTTTAGTGGTGACTTGGGCATGGGCACGATCACTTATTCCTAATTAAACTTCAATTATGCATATTTTACTTGCTTAATTTTGCTTTCATTTTTTATCCCAGCTTGTAACTCCTTACCAGTTAGTTGGTACACCTTCTGATAGAAATTTATTTACTCTTTCTAAATAAATTTATGTAGTTCTATCCTGTGGATTTAATCTCAAGACTTTCTGAAAATACTCCTTTGCTATAGAAAATTCTTGCTGTTGATAATGTGATACTCCGCAGGCAAAATCTGGCTGCATCTGTTTTCTTAATTTTAGCAAAGATTCTGATTCTGCATCCATAACTTCATAAATTTTAATAGGATTATTTTGTCCTTTCACTTTAACTCGATCTAAGAATCTAATTTGATATTGATTTGGATCTACTAAATTATCGAATACTGCTTCACTAATTATGATAGAAACACCAGAAAATTTTGTTAATCCTTCTCAACGAGAACTTAAGTTGACATGATCTGAAAAAGCATCACCTTGCATTCTGGCTTCTTCTTCTATTATCCCATCATTTGTCCGAAATGAATGCCGATACCTATTGCAATTGGTTTATAGCCTTGATTTTTTCTCAAGATATTGTATTCTGAATTTTTTTTATTTTGGCAATACATGCTTTAACAGCATCATCAGCTCCATGGGGAAATACAGCCATCATTTCATCTCCTAAATATTTAACTATAAACCCATGATTATCTCTAATTGCTGAACTGACATACCCTAAATAGGAGTTGACAAAATTGAAATTTTATTGAGGTGTCATTGTTTCACAAAGAGTTGTAAAAGAGTGAATATCAAAAAACATTATTGCCATTTCTTTACTTACATGGTCGCCCAATTCTAAATCAACTATGGAGTCTTTATTCAGAAAATGGATAAATTCATGGGGTACAAATCTACTATAAGAATTGTTGATATAGTATAGTCGGAGATGAGTTTTAAGTCTGGCGATTAGTTCATTTTTAGAGATGAGTTTTGTTAGATAGTCATTAGCACCAGCATTTAATCCTTGTACTAGATCGTAGACTTGATTTTTAGCAGTCAACATCAGAATTGGTAATTCACTAGGCAAGAATTTTTCCCGCAATTTTTGTGTCATTTCATAACCAGTTATTTTAGGCATCATTAGATCTAATAAAATTACATCTGGCAAGAAACCTTGTTCGATTATTTTTAAAGCTTCGAGACCATCCATCGCCTGAACTATATAATAATTTTGTAGTGATAATAAATTAACAAGTACCTGTAAATTTACTGCTTCATCATCAACAATCATAATTTTAAATCTTTGGGCTATTTCTGAGTGGTTTACTGAATCATTTATGGAGTCGCCTGGCTGAGGTAACTCTATCGCTATTACTTCTTCTTTTCGTTGATTTATTCCTAGCTGAGGCAGATTTCTAAATCTAGACATATAAGAATTATTGCTAATAGCAATTTCTGTAGATATTGGGAGAGTAAAAGTAAATTTAGAACCCATGCCAATGTGAGATGTAACCCAAATCTTTCTCCCATGCAATTCCATCAGTTTTTTAGTCACTGCTCAACCTAAACCTGTACCTCCATATTCTCGAGCTGTAGAGCCGTCAGCTTGTTCAAATGATTCAAATATTCTGTCTAATTTATCTTCAGCAATGCCACCAATACCAGTATCAGAAATAGTAATTGCTAGTTGCTGGTTTTCTCGAATTGGATACTGACTAATTAATTGTGATTTTGGTGGTTTATCAATAATCGCTGTATAAATTTTTACTATTCCTGATTCTGTAAATTTAATGCCATTACCAATGAGGTTATATAAAATTTGATGCAACCGGTTTTCATCAGCATGAGCTGGAGGCAAATCATCAGGAGTAGAATTAATTAACTTTAAATTTTTTCTGCCAATTAAGGATTGACAAAGGGTAATAACTACTTCTGTTATTTCTTTAATTCCTACTGGTTTGAACTGCAAATCCAGATTTTGATTTTTCAGTTTGACAAAATCAAGAATATCATTTACTAAATCTGTCAG
This sequence comes from Trichodesmium sp. jk18x7bins.61, assembly GCA_022822685.1. GTDB lineage: Bacteria > Cyanobacteriota > Cyanobacteriia > Cyanobacteriales > Microcoleaceae > JAJEAQ01. The sequence goes on along the minus strand of JAJEAQ010000242.1, from coordinate 2,365 downwards.
TCGCTGGCCAGTTTGAGCAATCATTAATAAATTTTTTGGCTGAGTTTCTGATAATTTGCCAGTTGCTCCATCTAACATTGATTCTGCAATGCAAATCATTCCATTTAGAGGGGTACGAAGTTCATGAGAAGTATTTGCTAAAAATTCATCTTTCAGTTTATCTAAATATTTTAGTTCATAATTTTTAGCTTCGAGAGTGGCAAATGATTCCTGTAATTGCACAGCCATAGTATTAAATGAGTGGACTAATTCTCCTAGTTCATCAGAGTTTTTTACCTCTACTTTTTGTTGCCAATCTCCTTCAGCAAAAGCTCTAGCTGCAGTATTTAAGCGCAGAATTGGTTGAATCACGTATCGAGAAGTTAAAAAAACCTCCAACTGTAGCTAATTCTAAAGCTGCTAAACATAATAAAATTGTATTGCGTCTTTGAATATTAATTTCCTCCATAAAATCTGCTTCTGGAACGACTACTACAATTATCCAGTCAATACCTAAGCCATATTTTACAGGTTTAATTTATAAGAAATTTCGTTGATTTTTAAATTCAAAAGTTAACTGCTGAGGTGCAGTTATTTTCGTCATGCCTAAGAATCTTTGATTTAGATATTTAGCGGCCGCTTCAATTAATGGCACAGTACTTTCTGAAGCTGGCAATCTTTGTAATTATTGTTGATTATTCTGTGTCATAAATAGCTCTTATGAAGTAGAAGTAGCTACCATCAATCTAGAACGTTCAATGATAAATATTTTCCCTGATTCACCAATCTTTAATTTACTCAAAAATTGACTAATTTTATCAAGACCTAAATCTATGGACAGTACACCTTGACGGATACCTTGTTCATCATGGTAAGATAATCCGTTATAAATGCCAAAATTTATAATTGAGCGATCGCTATTTCCCCCAAGGATAAATTTTGCTCCATGTGGGATTACCAGTTTGAATAACAGATTGATACCAAGGTCTATTTCTCGGATCATATTCATAGCTTTCGAGCCTTGGTGTAATTATATTTACCAGGGGGTTCGAGAGCATATACTTCTATATTTCCTGCTGTTAAATTATCACAAATTCCTAATTGTAAGCTTGTCTCTTCTAATCTGTATAACCATGTTACTTCTCCCTCTTTACTACCAAAACTGATACTGCTAACATTTTGAAATAGTTGCATTTGTTGAAATAAGTATGGTTGCCAATTCCTAAGATTTTCTACATCTAAGTGATTTCAAAGAATAGCATCTCTATTAATTCGATTAATAATGGGAGGAATTTTTAGATAACCTTTTAGGTTCATCAACAGGGGTAGTCACTTCTTGAAGTAATTGATTAGCAACATTATTGACCGCTCTTTGTCCATTACGTAATGAGAGCCATCCTATCAAGCTTACTGCAACCATAATTTGCAGCACTATCGGTACTACAAAAACTATACGCAGAGAAGTTTTACGATATTTTTTTTTTATTTAATTGATCTGAATCTTGAGCTGGCATAAGTAAATTAATCCTAATATTACTAAGGATTTTGAATTATCAAAACAAAAATAAAAATACAATACTTACCATAGCAATTTTTTGATTAATACCAATTTGCTCAAGATTTGTTACAGCTACGATCTCAGGTGAGTAAATATGGCGCTGATTTATTCTTAATATTAATAATTCAATATTTGCCCACCCTAGGACTTCTCTACTTGTAACATTATTTGATCAAATGACTATAATATGCTATTTAGATGAAGAATTGATCATGAAAATCATCTGCTTGACTTTAAGGATAATATATGATCTCAAAATGAAGAAATAAAAAGGTATAGTATCCCTGAAGCACGGGAGCAAGATGCTCTCACTACCCAACAATTGGTTAGAGGGTATTTATAAATAAAATATTAAGCCTTGATGTAGGGTGGGTTAGGTGGGAAGAATTCCACACTCATGATCGGATATTTTATAATCCGCCGTCACCCACCGAAGATTGGCTATTTGATGCTGTTTTTAGATTTTTTTACAGATATCTCTAGGGTTTGTATGCTAGAAGTGGCTGACGAAGGTATCCCCAGATAATTTTTTCTTCTCCCTTCTGCTCCTACTACCTTGTCAACAACTCACTGTTAAATCAGAAATGATCACGGGAGCTTGTTAAGACTAGTTTTTAACAGGCTGATAATTGACAGGCCTCAGTACTTTGTGTGCTACGTTATTGAGGTCTCAGAAAATAAAGCTGCTGTATTTAGAAATAGTCATCAAGATGTCAGGATATTGATTATTACATCCCTTTCATTGTCAGGAAGCCGCTTGCGCCAGGGGCCCGGGGGTGAAGTTGTTTCATAGTTGATTGTCCGTTCAACAAAGATACGGACATCCAC
>JAJEAQ010000228.1 GCA_022822685.1 Trichodesmium sp. jk18x7bins.61 | reverse complement strand
ACCTCATGAGTCCGAGAAACACTATATAAGCCTTTTTTCAAGCTCTTGTCGGGACAAGCCATAGAACATCCCTCGATTATTTTTCGGGTATATCTAGTAATAAAAAATAAAGTATTTTTTTGTTTCTAGTTGTGTAGAATTATTTTATTAAAAAAAAATAATTTTTAAATTGAATTTGTTTATTCAAGAATTAAGATATGAGGGTCTCTAATCAAAACATTTCATTTTTTTTTGTTTATATTTGTTTAGAATTGTTAGCTCTTAATCAAACAATTTTCAATTTGAATTTATGTATTCTTGAATACAATATTAATGGTTCTAATTCAAACATTTAATATTAGACTAAATATCTTTTAATAGTTCATGCATTTGAATAGTTATATGAATAAAAGTACTGAAAAAGTGACTTTTTATAATGGCAACAATTCCCTCTAGCTGATGCCTTTCTGGATTCAACGGATCCCTCTTGTAGCAATTTGTGGACTCCTTGCTAGGTATTTGCCGATAGAAAATCAACGTAGGGAAAATTACCATATAGCTGGCTTGGCAGCAGAGATCACAAATAAAAAACTGACTCCAAGAAATAGGCCAGTTTTTACAGCAGCAAGTTAGAGATTCTGATGTTATCTGTCATTACGGTGGAGAAGAAATAATTTTAATGCTCATTAATACTACTCTAGAGATTGCAAAACAAAGGGCAGAGCAGATTTGTTCAGGAGTGAATAAATTATCTCCAACAAATAGGGGAGAAATTTTGCCTTCCTTAACTGTATCTCTTGAAGTTGCTTGCTTTCCTTGCCACGGAAACACAGGAGAAGATATTATTAAACGAGCAGATGAAGCCTTATATCAGGCAAAACAAACAGGGCGTAATCGAGTCGTTATTTCATCTTAGCTAGAGTGAAAACAGACTAACAGAGGCAGTAGCCCTAGTAGGGTGGGCAAATATCAAGCTGATTTAAGATTGATCTCAATAATTAATATTTTTCCAGCTAACATGTGTAGCAAATATTGCAGTACGTTCTTTGGTGAGGACAATCAATCTAGGTTGAAAAGCAAGAGGCAAGAGGCAAGAGGCAACAGCTCTCTCTCCTAACCTTAATGCGTAACGCTATAAAACCTTACTGTCACCCAATTACTCCATTAACTTGAGTTCAGCGATTGTTTCGGTAATGTTTACTTTTAAAGAGCGACCCATTTCTCAATACCTCTGAGTGCAGTTCAGCAATGCCTAAGAGCATTCTATCACGTCTACTTAATATTCAGCGCAGCTTTACAAAGAAATGGTATTAGCAAATCTAGGCGATTGCTAGCGCTACGCATTCCTACGGAATGCGTAGCATTCATGTCGCGGAGCGTTTCATGTCGGCGACAGCCGAAAACGCATAAAAAATTAGCTAACGACCGCCCAATTTGTTATGCGCCATATATAGCGTCTTTGCGTAAGTCCTGCTCAACCTTGCTGCTCTGAATCCCCAAGGACGTTGCATGCAACGTCCCTACATTATCGTTAATTAATGCGACTTGTCTAAGTCATGATTTGTCAAATCCCTTCGGTATAGGCCAGAGGGAACAGGCAAGAGGCAAAAGTCGCTTTCCTAGTGGTTTCGCTCTGCGGTTTGGGAGCAATAAATCACTGCTCTAGCTGGGTTGCTTGCTAAGAGCAGTCTTAGGAAACTCGCGCCCCTTATACTGTCGGTCCAGAATCTCACCGTACTAGCTAGAGGTCATGGTGACAAACCTTGTTATTACTTGCATTTAACAATTATAGCAGACTTTTACTGCGCTTTATTACCCGCTCCTCGTTATTCAACCAGCCGTTAAAACTTCTGGGAACTTTCTGACCGTTCTTTTTTTATGTAGGCAAATTATCAGCTATAAAAGTAGTCATTCTGTGAGTAAAAGGTAAACTGTCAATTACTATTACTAAACATAACAACATCATGTAGTATATAGAATACTTAAACAGCGATCGCGCCACATCTCTATTATCAGGAGCTTTTAACAACTGCCAAGCTTTTTTGATAAAAATGGCACCGAGGAAACTTGCTGCTACTGCATAAACAGCACCACTAGCGTGCAAAGGATAAACTAGCAACAACGTCATTGGAATCAAAATCAAAGTATAAACCCAAATCTGCATGGCTGTTTCCTCATCTCCTCTAATCACAGGTAACATGGGCACACCCACTTCCTTATATTCATCGCGAATATAAATTGCCAAAGCCCAGAAATGAGGAGGAGTCCAGACGAAAATTATCGCAAACAGTAGCCAAGCAGCCCAACTCAAATCACCTGTAACAGCAGCCCAACCTACTAAAGGAGGTATAGCACCAGCAGCACCACCAATCACAATATTTTGTACACTATGACGTTTTAACCAGTGGGTGTAAACACCAACATAAAAAACTATTCCAGACATTGCCAGTAGTGCAGCCAGTAAATTAGCACATACTGTTAGCAAAGTAAATGAGGTAGCTGCTAGAGTAATAGCAAAGATTAGAGCATCGCAGGGCTTGACTCGCCCAGAAGGAATTGGTCGCCAGCGAGTGCGCTCCATAATATAGTCGATATCGCTGTCATATATGCAGTTGATAGCATTGGCCGCACCAGAAGCTAGGGCACCTCCTGTTAATGTCACTAACAACAATAGGAGATCGACTTCTCCTTTTGCGCCCAACCACATTCCTGCTGCTGTGGTAATCAGTAGCAGCAAAATAATCCGCGGTTTTGTGAGTTGATAATAGCTTTTGATTACCTGTAACAGATTATCATGGCGTCTTTGAAGACTATGAGAAATAACTTCTTGCATGGATTTAATTTGTTAATTTCCTGTTTTAACTGGTGCTTTTTTTTCCGCATCTATCAGGCGACTAAAAAGGTATAACACAAATCAATGATGTGAGGGGGGCTAAAAAAGCGGAGCAACATTTGTTTGTGGGCAGGGGGAAACTTATGATCCACTGCCTCCAATTCACCGCCGCGAGCTAAACCTGTCGGTTATAGTCCCAGTTCTCTTGGATATTTTAGTGTCTAATTGCCAAAATTAGTAATCTTATTTTTGAGTTTAGTTCCTTTGACTTCAGGCTTTTTTCATTCGCCTAATAAATATATGAACTTATACAATTAGACACTAGATAGCCAATGGATTACTGTATCTGTCTTAACAATTAAACCAGGAACACTGAGTCGGAGATTTATATTATGTTCCCTTAATTACTGATAAAAACATCCTGATTTTTAGTTGCGCTATCGCGCCAAGCGAGAACGGTAAATGCTACTAAAACTCCAAGTAGTGCAGCTCCTACTGCTTGGTGAGATACGGTTAACAACTCGATTTGCAGACGTAGCAAAAAAGTCCCTACTCCCAAACCAATCTGAGCCACTACTAATACACCAGCCCAGTTTGCTAATTTTCCCAGGAGTGGATGCAAAGCAGAAGTCCGCCATACCATTACTACTAATGTTAATGTTGCTACAGTAGCAGGAACAACGCCAGCAATATGACTGTTCATTACTGTACAAAGTTGAGCTATGCCAAAGCACTGATGCAATGCCCATTGAGAAGCAACTAAGCCACCTATTAGGCTTTGTACATACACAAGAATTGCAGCAGTTAATCCTACCCAAGGTAACTTACCCACATTACCAGTACCTGTGTATGGCATCATGGACACCCCTATCACTAATAGAGTCATAAAGTAAAGTAAAGCAGTACCCAGGTGAGCGGTGACAATATCAAAACGTAATAGTTCTGTAACAGTTAATCCACCAAGTACCCCTTGGAAAACTATTAGCCCTTGGGCAAAAGTAGATGCCCAAGGTAGCCAACTGGGGAGTTCCTGTCTATGCCACCATGATAAAACCATCAGAGCGAGCGCGCCAAACCCTATTAAGCTGGCATCTAATCGGTGGAACCATTCTAAAAATACTTGCAGGTTCATTTGTGCCATTGGTACTAATTTACCATAACACAATGGCCAGTCAGGACAGGCTAAACCTGCATTCATCACTCTGGTAGCACTGCCAATTGCCATTAATAGTAGGGTAGCTATACATAGTTTCCATACTAAGCCACGAATGCTATCGTGTAGCGGAACGGATGTTCTATCCCGCACGCCATGTGGAGAATTCTCTAGTGCTTGAGACTGAGAGTAAATAGTTACATTTTTTTTAAAAACTGGGTTGGCCATGAGTTGAGATTAATTTTAGTTTTTTTGTGCTTATTTAACAAAATATTAAGTATTCACAAGGTAATTAAACCGGATGATTTTTGTTACTATAAGCCATACTTTTTGCACATTTATTCTGCTTTAGAATGTTTTATGATTTTAATCTTTCTTCAAACTATGTTGGCTGAGAATTGATCTGCGACAAATTTTAAAAAGTTAATTTTTTATTTTTTACCTCATCAAAAATAACTTAATTATGTAAGCTAAGAACACATATATAAACTTTAACTTTGTTGCTCTAAACTGTGGGGTAATTTTTGCGGAAATAGTTAAAATAAAATAAACTTTTGTCAGAGAAATCAAAAAAAAAATTAGAGAAACTAAAATCTTAATAAAGAAGTAACAATCATATCTTTATTATAGGTCGATGTTTGGCTTAAGGTAGATATTAAGTATGACGGCAAGTCATAGGAGGATTTTAAGGGAGGACTGATTTCTCGACTCAAGGTTGTGGGTGGTAGGTGGCGGATTAGCTAGTCTCAAGGGACTCAGTTGCCTGAGATTAGATGTGTTAAAGCAGGCGGGAAGCTTACGTAGCTAGCAGCAAAACTGACTTCAACCCAGGGGGGAAGCCTACGCTACTATAACTAGAATTGCATATTTAGATATGGAAGAAAAAGAAAAAGTACCAGTCTCAATCATCACCCTAGTAGTTGGTATAGTAGTTACCATAATTAGTGTGTGGTTAGGTCAAAATCATGGACTATTACCAGAGCAAGCATCCAAACAAGCTCCTCTGGTAGATAGTTTTTTTAACGTAATGTTTACTATCGCAACAGCTTTATTTCTTGTGGTAGAAGGCACGATCGTTTTTTGTGTAATTAAATTTCGTCGACGCAAAGGAGATGATGGCGATGGTGATCCATTTAAGGAAAATTTACCATTAGAAATATTTTGGACGGCCATTCCATCCATAATAGTAATCGGTCTAGGCGTCTATAGTGTAGATGTATATAGAGAGATGGGTGGATTTGAGCCGGCAGGAATAACAGTAGCTCACCATGGTTCATCTCATCAGCAAGTGGCTCAAGTCTCAGGGGCAGCGCTCGCGGCTCCACTAATTGCAGATGCTGAGGCAATGGAATCAGAAGCAGTAGCCACAACAAAAGTAGAAACCAAATATGGTTTAGGGCCATCTCCTGCACAGGGAGCAAAACCAGCAGATGTAGTAGTTGATATTACAGGTATTCAATATGGGTGGTTGATGAACTATCCCGATAGTGGTGTCTTTGCCGGAGAACTGCATATTCCTGTTAATAAGGATATACAGATTAATCTGTCTGCTAATGATGTGATTCACGCTTTCTGGATACCTGCTTTTCGTCTGAAGCAAGATGCAATCCCTGGAAAAGATACCCAACTGCGTTTCGTAGCTACTAAAACAGGAGAATATCCAGTTTATTGTGCAGAGCTTTGTGGCGCTTACCATGGAGCCATGAGAACAAGAGTCATTGTTGAAACCCAAGAAGAATATGAAGCTTGGATCGCAGAAAATACTATGGCTCAAGAACAACAGTTGAATCAAGCTGTGGCAGTAAATACTGCTGATTTATCAGATTCGGATTATCTAAGCCCATATGCTAGTGAAATGGGTATTGATTCTGAAGCATTAAATCAAATTGCTCCAACTTATCATTAATGCTCTATCTAATAAATAAGTGAAGTATTAATAATGTGAGCCTCTCCTTTCGCAAAGCGACAAAAAAAGTAAGCTCACAACTAGGTATTAACTTAATCTAGCCTCCGAGTGTAGAAGTCTGTTGATAGGCTTAAAGTAAATATGGATTTATGAGGGGCTGTGTGCGGAATTTACTGACCCACAGTAGGTGCCCCGTCCTATTTGCGGTGGGTTAACCACAGAATCGGTAGGTGTTGCTTAGTAGGGGGATGAATTAGAGACTGTTTATAAAGCAAATATTAAGATAGCTAGAATGCTTAATTATGGTGGGTTACGGTGGACAATTAAAATTCTGGTGAGTACGAAGAGAACTTTCCACCTAACCCACCCTACGCCTGAATTTAATCTGAGGCGTGACAAACAGTCTCTTAGGCATCAGGACTTAGGAAATTTGACCGGACTAGGGTGGCCTAAGCAAACAAATTCATCCCATAATTAACCAACGCCGAATCGGTAGGTGTTTCAACCCCGCTCAGATGTAAACTGAGTTCAACCTTTCTAAGAAATTGGTAATTTTCAAAATAATCACAGATGGCACAAGCACAAATTCCTTTAGATACTCAATTAAAACCCGAAAAGCCACATCCGAAAGCGTGGAAATGGTATCACTACTTTGGCTATAACATAGACCATAAGGTAATCGGGATTCAATATCTAGTTACTGCCTTCATGTTTTACCTCATCGCTGGTCTCATGGCTATGGGTTTACGGGCAGAACTTTATACACCAGATCCCGACGTTCTCGATCCTAATGTCTACAACTCCTTCCTGACGAATCACGGCACAATTATGATTTTCTTGTGGATTGTGCCGGCTGCCATTGGTGGATTTGGAAACTATCTTGTCCCCCTAATGGTGGGAGCAAGAGACATGGCGTTTCCTAACTTAAACGCGATCGCCTTCTGGCTCAACCCACCCGCTGGAGCACTATTAATCGCTAGTTTAGCTTTTGGAGGGGCGCAAAGCGGTTGGACAGCTTATCCACCACTGAGCATTATCACTAACAATATTGGGCAGTCTTTATGGATTCTCAGCATTGTGCTAGTAGGAACTTCCTCCATCTTGGGCTCCCTGAACTTTATCACCACTATTCTCAAAATGAAAGTTCCTAGCATGAGATGGGATCAACTTCCCCTCTTCTGCTGGGCCATACTAGCTACTTCCGTTTTGGCACTATGCTCAACTCCTGTATTAGCAGCAGGGTTGGTACTGTTATTATTTGACATCAACTTTGGCACTGGTTTCTTTAAACCAGAAATGGGCGGTGATGTGGTTGTCTATCAGCACTTATTCTGGTTTTATTCTCATCCAGCAGTTTATCTGATGATTTTGCCAATTTTTGGCATTTTGTCAGAGGTAATTCCCGTTCATGCCCGCAAGCCCATATTTGGTTATAAAGCGATCGCCTACTCTAGTCTCGCTATTTGTCTTGTCGGTTTGTTCGTGTGGGTACACCATATGTTCACCAGTGGCACTCCTCCTTGGATGCGGATGTTCTTCACCATCTCAACATTAATCGTTGCAGTTCCCACCGGAGTCAAAATCTTTAGTTGGGTAGCTACCCTCTGGGGCGGGAAAATCCGCTTTACCAGTGCCATGCTCTTCGCGATCGGTTTATTAGCAATGTTTGTGATAGGTGGATTGAGTGGCGTAACTCTGGGAACTGCTCCCTTTGATGTTCATGTCCATGACAGCTACTATGTGGTAGCCCATTTCCATTATGTTTTATTCGGTGGCTCGGTGTTTGGTTTGTACGCAGCCTTCTACCATTGGTTCCCCAAAATTACAGGTCGGATGTATAACGAAACCTGGGGACGAATTCATTTTCTCCTGACTTTCATTGGCACTAACCTAACTTTCCTACCCATGCACGAATTAGGTTTACAAGGAATGCCACGGCGGATTGCCATGTATGACCCTAAGTTTGAATCTATCAACCATATCTGTACTTACGGGTCAATTCTTCTCGGCTTATCCGTAATTCCATTCTTAATCAACATGGTTTGGAGTTGGATCCGTGGACCAAAAGCTGGCGATAATCCTTGGGGCGGTTTATCCTTGGAGTGGACAACTAGCTCACCTCCGATAATTGAAAACTGGGAAGTTTTGCCAGTGGTTACTTATGGTCCCTATGATTTTGGCTCTAAGAAAACTCTTGGTATTCGAGAGAAGTTTAAGCGGATGTCAAAAGGTAGTTCCAAGGCGAAAGAAACAGGTATTCCTGTATCAGAGGCTCAGTCTTCATCTTTATATAGTGCTTCTGGAGCTAAAGATGATTCTCAGAATCCCCCTGGGAATGATTAGTATAATCTGGAGTTAGTTTGGTATTTAGCTGACTCCCAGAGTTGCCAAACCTTATTAATAGCTAATTAATAATGTGAGCATCTCCCTCACGTACGGGAGCAATATACTCCCACTACCCAAAAACCTAATCTTAACACTTTGTAAAAGTTTTATGGAGCAGACTATGCAAGGTTCAACTATTGATACAACTGATAATTTAGTTGATACTACTATTCATTCAGGAGCAGAAGTAGCTCATCATGAAGAGCATCAGGATTTAAGAGTATTCGGTTTATTAACATTTCTCGCCTCCGAGTCTTTGATGTTCGGAGGGCTGTTTGCTGCTTATTTAATTTACCGCTCAAATTTCATTGTTTGGCCACCTGAAGAAACAGAAGTAGAGTTATTATTGCCGACAATTAACACTATTATTCTGGTTTCCAGTAGTTTTGTAATTCATAAAGGCGATACTGCAATTAAAAAGAATAATGTCTCAGGAATGCGTCTATGGTATATAGTTACCGCAATCATGGGTATCATTTTCTTAGGCGGTCAGGTTTATGAGTATCTGACTTTAGGTTATGGTCTGACTACCAATGTGTTTTCCAACTGTTTTTATGTGATGACTGGTTTCCATGGTCTCCACGTTTTTGTTGGTGTGTTGTTAATTCTTGGTGTTTTATGGCGTTCTCGTCGTGCTGGCCATTACAATCAAGAAAAGCACGTTGGTATTGAGATGGCGGAAATATATTGGCACTTTGTTGATATTATCTGGATTGTTTTGTTCACATTGTTATATATTTTGACTCTGTTTTAATCTAGATATTTGTTTTTTTCTCAACAATATATTTATTATTTTTTAGCCCCCCCATTGGGTTTTTTTTATGAATATTGGGTTTTGCTGAATAAAAGTAAAATGTAATACAGATCAAGGTTTTAAGCCTTTGTTTGCTAAACAAGCGCAAGTTTGTTATACCAAATCCGGTTATTGTAGGGTAGTTATCTCCTATCCCAAAATCCTCTCTAGGCAGAGACTTTGACTTTATTGAATACCTCCTTACTAAACCGGGTTTAGTATAACATCTAAATTCTCAACACCCTTCCACTTTTCTAGGCGATCGCTAGCTGGCTACATTGGAGAACCATGCAAGGAAACTACTAATTTTCAAGCTATGTAGCCTCTAAATTTGCTCTGTAGACTTTTTGAGCAAGCTCTAATTAAGCTCGTAGTTGGGATGCGGCGCTCCATATCTCTGGCGCCGCATCCCAACTACGAACAAACCTCCCTCCCGAAACTCCTGTTTTATCCCCCAACCCCTCTTTGAAAGGGGGGGAGTCACAGGGCCTACGCATCTAAATTCTGGAAGCTTTTGCCGTTAAGTTTTATAGGATGAACCAGTATGTGCGACCTGTTCATGTGGCGAGGTGGCTCAACAAGTCGGCGACAGGCTCAAAGTAGGCTCACCCATCAGGGATTAGATGGAATGGAGCAAGAGGGGAAGAGATGGAAAGGTGAACAAAGTCGCGCGTTGCCGATTAAACTGCGTCATTCATAAATAGGCCAAATCATCCAGGCTCGGCCTTAACCAAAAAGGTGAGGAGGTAGATATAGATGCTCTACTATCATCTGTATGTGAAAACAAAGTTCCGACCGTAGAATAGGTAGCCACCTTTTCTACGGGGGGGTGCCTCAACCATTTCGAAAACTTCAGACGATACAACAGGGTAAGCCCGAAAGAGTATCGAGGAATCTTGAGTAGATTAAAGGTAACAATGACGGAAATCTCTGTCGAGTCAAGGATGGAAGAAAAAGCGTTTGAGCCACCTCGCCACATGAACAGGTGGCGAGGTGGCTCAACAAGTCGGCGACAGGCTCAACCTTAGCCGCCAAATACTTATAAGCTTGACGTCCTTGCCCTGTGAGGGCTTCAAAATCAGATGCGTTGGCCCTGGGGGGAGTCATAATCAGAGATTGTTTGTCACGTCTCAGATTAAATTCTTGCGTAGGATGGGTTAGGGGTCAATATCTACTTGTACTGATCATAATTTTAGTTGTCCGCCGCCGGCCATCATAATTAAACACTCTAGCTATCTTAATATTTACTTGACAAACAGTCTCTAAAGTAGGTTTGGTCAGCAACGCTTACGCGCTCCTCAATCCAACCTACGTAATACTTGATATTTAGCGATTAACCTCCTCTTAGACGTTGAACCGCATATATATCAGACCCTTCCCCAATGTTATAGTGTGATAGAGTTTGACCATCATTTAGTTGTTGGCCATTAAAGATGAGTCTTTGCTGCTCGGGAGGAATTCCTAATTGACTATGAATTTTTACCTTTAGTGTACCTACGGTGTCATTGTCGTTAAGTCCTGTAATCTGATCTTGATTTCCATTAAGTTGTAATAAGTCTATCGCCAATCCCCCTACAACGCATTCTAATTGATCTAGTTGCAATTCCATGAATTGGATATCTTCTGCTTTAGTGTTAGCCACTTTAATTACTCCTTGTTAGTGTGTAAGTTAGAAATTAGACTTAATCAGCTCTAATTCTTATTCTATTTTTAGAATACCAAAACATACCAAGTTTTTGGAAGGGGTTTTAGTAAATTAAAAAGACATAATTGTGTTAGTAGCGAAATTACCGATTTAATAATTAAATAGATTTTTAGCTAGAGCATTAAACCGTATTATCCACAGTATTGGCATGAATTAACGATAATTATTACTCTTGTTTTACTCTAAATAAAATAGGCATTTTAAAAAAAGATTCGCCCTAAAAATGGGAAAAAATATTTAGAAAATCAAACATTAGTTATTGTCAGGTTACTTGACATCTCATGAGAGTACAATATAATAATAAAATTAAAAAATTATTTTTGATGACGACAGAAGTCGTACCCGTTATTTTTGACCTCCCGGCTAAAGTACAGGAGCCTTCAAAATCTTAAATTCTTTTTTGTCAAGTAGGTGTGAGATTATTTATGGCAATTCAACTCCAACAAGCTCTCGAAGTAGGGAAATATATTCTGACTCAACTGCTGCAAGGGCGTAAACGTTTTCCCCTAGTTTTAATGCTAGAGCCTTTATTCAGATGTAATTTAGCTTGCCCTGGTTGTGGAAAAATTCAGCATCCGAAAGAAGTACTCAAGCAAAATCTCACCCCTGAAGAATGTTTTGCAGCAGTGACAGAATGTGGAGCCCCGATAGTTTCTATTCCAGGGGGAGAACCTTTATTACATCCACAAATTGCTGAAATTGTACAAGGGTTAGTCGATCGCAGAAAGTTTGTTTATTTATGTACTAATGGTTTATTACTTGAAAATAAGCTAGATAAATTTCAACCGTCTCCTTATTTAACTTTTAGCGTTCATCTTGATGGTTTAAAGGCAAATCACGACAAATGTGTGGCTCGACAAGGGGTATTTGAAATAGCAATTCAAGCGATTCGCGCTGCTAAGGCTAAAGGATTTCGAGTCACTACTAATACTACTGTGTTTGAGGGAACTGATGCTAAACAAATGCAGGAGTTTTTTGATTTTCTAGAAAGTTTGGGTATTGATGGCATGATGATTTCTCCTGGTTATAGTTATGAGTGGGCGCCAAATCAGGAGGATTTTTTGCGCAGACAACAAACGATATCGCTCTTCCGAGAAATTCTTGCCCCTTTCAAAGCTGGTCAAAAAAATTGGAATTTTAATCATAATCCTCTATTTTTAGATTTTTTGATGGGAGAAAAGGATTATGATTGTACTCCCTGGGGTAGCCCTAGTTATAGTGTACTTGGTTGGCAAAAACCTTGTTATTTAATGAATGAAGGATATTATACCTCTTTTAAAGAGTTGTTGGAGGACACTAATTGGGATAATTATGGTTATAAAAGTGGAAATCCTAAATGTGCTGATTGTATGGTACATTGCGGTTATGAGCCTACAGCAGCAATAGCAGCAATGCAACTTGAAAATATTCCTCAAGTAGTTAGTTCTTTGTTGAAAATTGGTAGTTAAAAGTTTGTAGTTGGGATACCGCCCCATGATCAAAATACAGTCATTACGTAGGTAGGGTTGAAGAATGTAGCAAGATCCCGCAAGGGTAATCCAACATTATTAGACATCTCCAAAAAAGATTCTGAAAGCCTTGCCCTACCGTAGCAAAAACTTAATTTCTGGAGATGTCTATTGGTGTTTATTGGGTTTTGCTTCACTTGCACAACCTACAATATTATGTCTAATTAGACTTGAGATCAAACTTTGATCCTACAAACAAAGTTTATTATAACTAATTATCCAAACATGATATAAATAGCGAAGTTAGTCATTATTGTAAATAGGGGAGAATCGAGGAAATAAATTCACGAAGTCAGAAGTCAAGTTAATGGGCGACTTGTCATACCAATTATAAAAAAAAATGCTATGCTTGCTTGGGGCAAAAAATAAGCGGTAAAATCACTAAATCACCAAATATCGGGGATTGGCGACTATATATAGTATTTAGAAATAAAAAAAAACTCGTACATCAAAGTTTTTAGCAATTGGTATCAGAAGTCAGAAGTTCTACCTCTGCTTGAAATCAGAGGATTCAACCAAGGAAATTATGTTTTGATTTTTTCCTCATAAAATCAGTCGGCTTGATACCAACTTCGGACTAATTATTCTGACTTCTGACTTCTGAGTTGAGTCCGAAGGACTTTGGTAAAGGCTGTAGGAGGTACTCTATATTTTTTCAATCCGATAATTTTATTTATTTAAACCCCGCCCTTACGGGCGGGGTCTTATTATCTGGAGATAATATTACAGCAAGGGTTGAAAATATTAACTGTTGACTGTTGATTGTTAACTAATAAATCAAGCTTATTAGTATCCTAAATACGCTAGATTATAATTGCGCTGAAGCGCAATTATAAACAAATTTTTTTATATGCAATTAATGGCAGATGATCTGATACCTCTCCTTACTGTTCACCATTAAATCTGGTGAAAGATCAGTTTGATAAATTCATTGAGTTATTCTACTTTTCCTGATTAAATTTTTTAATTCTAGCCAGATTGAGGGTTGATTAGAAGCTGATGCTGGATGAGTCAAAATTCCCTGAGTAGGGCTGAATAAAAAAGCTATTACAAATAATCCAAATGATACTAATACAATTGCTGGACCAGATGGCAAATTATAGAAATAGCTAATATACATTCCACTAATACTAGATAAAACTCCAATTCCTACTCCTAAAATCATGACTTGATGTAACCTTTTTACTAATAGATAAGCTGTGGCTGCTGGTGTAATTAATAAAGATAAAACTAATACTACTCCTACTGCTTTAATACTGGCTACAATTGTCAAACCAATTAACATCATTAACCCAAAATTTAACAGATTCACAGGTAAACCTACAGCTTGAGCGCCAAGGGGGTCAAATGTGTAAAATAATAACTCTTTAAATAGCAGTACTACTACTAATAAAACTATTACAGCAATAACTAATGTATCCCTGACATCCCCAAGAGTGACGCCGAGAATATTTCCGAATAAAAAATGATTGAGGTCGATTTTATTGTCTTTCTGAATAATTGTAATTAGTGTAATTCCTAGGGCAAAGAAGGCAGAAAATACGATCCCCATGGCTGCATCTTCTTTGATTTGCGATCGCGTTCTAATCAGATTAATTAAGATTGTACTAATCACTCCGGCGATAAATGCTCCGACAAAGATATTAGCTCCTATCAAAAAAGCAATGGCTAAGCCAGGCAATACTGAGTGACTAATCGCATCTCCTAGGAGAGCTAATCTTTGTACTATTAAATAACTGCCTACTACGGCACAAATAACCCCTACTATGACCGCTACTAAAAGCGATCGCTGCATAAAACTGTACTGTAATGGCTCTAGTAATGCTTGTGGTATCATTAGTCTTAATTATTGATCAAAACATTTTTGTAGATCGTACCATAAAATCACATCAGGATTCATCCCCTGGTGACTAAGCAAGCTTTCATGTTTGTGGTTTTTCCCACGAAAGACATAATTGTGTCAATTATGTCTTTTTAATTTACTCGAACCTCTTGCATAAAATTGGTTGACTGAGGCAATATAAAAATGGATATGGTCAAAAATATTAATGATAATTCCTTATATTTCAAGAGTTTCAGGATATTCATGCCACTTCAAAAAACTTGAGAAACTATACACTACATAATAGAGAAACAAATGCTTGGGAATATATTTTCATTTCGCGATCAAGATCGCACTTGACATTTAAGTTGGTTCGCTTTTTTCTTAACTTTTGTAGTTTGGTTTAATTTTGCCCCTCTAGCTACTACAGTCAAACAGGATATAGATTTAACAACTAGCCAAATTAGAACCCTGGCGCTTTGTAATATTGCTTTAACCGTACCAGCTCGGATTATTATTGGCATGTTGCTGGATAAATACGGGCCTCGCATTACTTACTCAGTATTGCTAATTTTTGCGGCTATTCCTTGCACTATGTTTGCCTTGGCGTCAGATTTTTCCACTTTAGTTATCAGTCGTTTGCTGTTGGGTATTGTTGGTGCAGGATTTGTAATTGGTATTCGCATGGTAGCAGAATGGTTTCCACCTAAAGAAATTGCTGTAGCAGAAGGTATATATGGTGGTTGGGGTAATTTTGGCTCTGCTGCTGCTGCTTTTAGCTTACCTTCTGTAGCAGTCTGGTTAGCTTTTTTAGCTGGAGGAGAATCTAATTGGCGTTTAGCGATCGCTTTAACTGGTATTGCTGCTGCTGTTTACGGTGTAATTTACTTTTTAAATGCTCAAGATACTCCTGACGGTAAAGTTTATCAGAAACCCAAACGTCACGGTGGCATCGAAGTTACTAGCAAGCCTGATTTTTGGTTTTTGCTGCTGATGAACATTCCTTTAGTTGGAGTATTAGCTTTATTGGCATGGCGTTTATCCCAAGTTGGTTTTCTAGATAATACCCAACTATATATAGTCTGGGGGCACTTTTAGGTTTGTATTTGTTTCAAGCTTATAAATGCTGGGATGTTAATCAAGATTTGATGAGTGGTAAAAAATACTATCCAGCCACAGTATAGATACAATTTTAGCCAAGTAGCAATTTTAGAGTTAACTTATGTAGTTAATTTTGGATCCGAATTATCAGTTGTTTCGATGTTACCAGCATTTCTTGAATTGACTTTCGGTTTGATCACAGAACAAGCTGGTATGGTGGCAGCAAGTTATGCTTTTATGAATTTAATGTCATGTCCAGGTGGGGGTTTAATTTCTGATCGATCGGGATCTCGTAAATGGACGATGGCAGTTTTGACTGCTGGCATAGGCATAGGTTATTTATTAATGAGCCAACTGGGTAGTAGTTGGTTACTTCCTAATGCAGTAATTTTAACTATGGCTTGTTCTTTCTTTGTCCAAGCTGGGGAAGGTTCTACTTTCGCGATCGTTCCTTTAATTAAAAGAAGAGTAACTGGTCAAATTGCTGGAAATGTGGGCGCTTATGGCAACGTTGGTGCAGTCTGCTATCTAACTCTTTATAATTTGCTACCAGAAGGTGCAGCAGGAAATATAATATTTTTCCCAACTCTGGGTATTACCAGTTTCATCGTAGCTTTCTTATGTGCTTTTTTGCTGAAAGAGCCTGCGGATTCTTTTGCCGAACATCACGAAGGAGAAAGAGAAATGCCACTGTCAGTAGAGCGCGACCTGAACTGGTCAACAGAACCGAGACACCTTTCATGTGGCGAGGTGGCTCAAGTCTATGAGGGATTTCTACCCCAAACCCTCATAAAGTCACCCATCAAAGAACAGTACATCACATCTCATTCGGCAACGAAAAAGATCGAAAACAGCCTAATAACCAAAACTAAAAAGAATTAATCAGTAGTCGAAGGAGAAATAGAAAAATAATCAGTAACTAAACTATTAATTATTCA
>JAJEAQ010000302.1 GCA_022822685.1 Trichodesmium sp. jk18x7bins.61 | reverse complement strand
CTGGATTATACCAATTATCAAAAACTTTGCTATACTTGAGAGCTTTATAACTTCGCAAAATCAAGATTATAAGCGTAGCATGAATGCATGAAAATTGATATTAAATCTGACTAACCCGCATCCCTTTAATTTTTGATTTTCTTTCAAACAGAAATCTTGGTCTAAGTAAAATTCGCAATAATAACCACAAAGATTGTAACTCACCTGGTATTTCTTGTCGTTGCCACCGCCCTGAGCGACAGAATAATAATTCTATTAATTGTCGTTTCTGCAATAAGTTGACTGACTCAAATATTAATCTTACAGTGAGAGACTCTCCATTCCTTTCTATATTGGTGATTTTCCCTTGTAAACAAATTTTGTCTGTAATAAATTCTAATTTAACAAGTAAAGTTTCTATCACAAAATTAGACAGAATTTTATGATTAACTTGTATTTATGCACCAAATTCTGATATTTGTGTAGTGATCCCCCAAAATTTTTGATTATTAACTTGTAATTTCACCATTCGTTGTAGATTAAAACATTCATACATATCTGGTTTTGGTACATCTATGAGTATTAATAACGCCACAGCAATCATCAATAAATTATACCCACTCCAAAATCCAATCAAATGTAAACCTTTTGTTGGTTCAACTACTTCCCAACTTTGCTCTATGCACTTACATAAATTAATCCATAGACTAATAGTATTGATCTCTAATAATAGCAGCAAAGGCCAAGCTAAATTCCAGTTAAAATAGTAGCGATCGCTTTGAACTCCTTTTGGTGTAACTTTGAATCCTTTTGAGAATGGATTTAATAAAGTTTGTATGATTGTTGCTGATAAAGGAAAGGCCAAAAGTATACCGTACAAATTTGACAGAAGTGCAGACCTAGAACGATAATTCAACCAAGATAATACAGTTAAATTGACAAAATAATAAGGTAGAAAGAAATACAAGTATTCTGCAGCAGTAGCTTTAATTGGAATCACATCCCAAAAAACACAAGCTAATGGCATTAACAAGAAACCAACATTACTAATGTTAATAAACCAATGTAAAAATACTTCCAAATATGCCAATCTTTGGAATAGACTTAATCCGGAAATTGTCAGAGGATTGGAATCAATAAAAAATGCCTGTAAAGTACCCCTGGCCCATCTTAATCTTTGAGTTGCATGACCAGATATATTTTCAGCAGCTAAACCAGCACTTAATTTTTCCTCTAAATAAATCAGACGATAACCTTTAGCTGATATACGAATTCCTGTAAAATAATCTTCACAAATTGATTCTGTGACAAATCCTTCTACCTTCTCTAAAGCTCTTCGTCTCACCACAAAAGAAGTTCCTACACACACAACTCCATTGACACCATCTCGAATTGGTTGATTTTGTCGGTAAAATACTTCTTCTTCTGGAGTTAAGATATTCTCTAAGTCTAAATTTCGAGAAATGGGATCGAGATTGTAAAATGTTTGAGGAGTTTGTACTAAGCCAATTTGTTCATTTTGGAAAAATCCTAAAGTCCGAATTAAAAAGTTTTTTGTGGGAATAAAGTCAGCATCAAACACCACAATAAATTCACCGTTGGTTTGGAGTAGTGCATTGTTGAGATTTCCGGCTTTAGCATGAGTATTTTTGTCTCTCGTTATATATTCACACCCTAATTTAGCTGCTAATTCTTTAACTTTTGGTCGATTAGTATCATCGAGTAAATAGACTTTTTTGTGGGGATAATCTATTGCTTGACAGCCAATCACAGTACGTTCCAGAATAAACTCGGCTTCATCATAAGTGGGAATGAAAATATCTACTGATGGCTGAAAACTTTGAGCCAAAATAGCTTGAGAATAAAAGTCTGCTTCTTGAGGACGATGTTTGACTTTGAACATCAAACATAAAAGTATAATGCTACTACTGAGAGCCAGAATTTCTAGACCAAATAAACCCAAGCTAAATACACCATTGAGAGGTATAGCTAAATTTAAAGTTGTCAGGGAGCGCCAGGATAAATAACGAATAGTCAAACCTAGCAAAATCCCCACTACTAGGATGCGTGACCAAGTTTTGGGAGTGGGGGAAATTTTCATAATTACCTGAGCTACTAAAAATAGGGAAACTGTAGGTAATACTAAATATTTGCTATTTTTGGTTGGTGCTTCTAGCAACATTGGTTGATTTTCTTGGAAGTAGTGAATTCGAGCAAAAAATTCTTCTATAGGACCAATGTTAGCAAACCAAGCAGCCACAATAATTATTAATAATGTTATTGTTCCTATTAGCACTAATGTTGCTAAATGAAATCTAACAAATATGAGACTATTTATACGACTTTTGATAATTTTTTTAGCAATATTTACTTAACTTGTCATCTCTAGCCATCTCTACTGAATTTTCAGTTTAATTAACATAATAAAAATACATTATAGTCTTAAACTTAGTATAGTTCTAATTCCTGCTGAGATTTCCCTGAGATTTATTGAGTTTTTAACCCATTACAATTAACAGATTATATCCAGTTATTTACCGAGTTGTACTGTGGCACGAAATACACAAGGTAAATAGTTCAATTGTAAAAAAGAATTTTTATAGGCATTATCTTA
>JAJEAQ010000117.1 GCA_022822685.1 Trichodesmium sp. jk18x7bins.61 | reverse complement strand
CGTTCTGCTTCTGTCAGTAAAGGTAACTCAGAAATAGGGCGTTCGGGATGAGCAATAATACCAGCAAGCAATGTTTGGAAATGGCTTGTCATTCGCTCAATAGTCTCGTCATCAAACAAGTCAGTATTGTACTCGAATGCTGCTACCATCCCTGATTCGTTTTTATCCAATACCTCTGTGTTACTTTCAAGGCTACAAAATCCCTCTGGAGAAATTTCTTCCATTGAGATAGTTAAGTCAAACTTTGATGTCTTTTTTTCTACAAGTCGAGGTTCCAGTGTCACCCCGGAGAATTGCATTTTCGGTAAGGGGTTATTTTGGAGAATGAACATTACCTGAAACAGAGGCGATATCCCCAAATCTCGCTCTGGCTTTAGTACTTCCACCAACTTTTCAAAGGGGATATCTTGGTGAGCATAAGCTCCCAGAGCAACTTCACGCACCTGACTAAGGAATTCCAAAAAGTTTGGGTTGCCCTCTAAGTGGGTGCGTAATACTAAAGTGTTAACGAAAAACCCGATTAAGTTCTCTGTCTGAGTTAAGTTGCGACCTGCAATTGGTGTCCCCACTGCAATGTCTTCCTGTTGCGTATAGCGATACAGTAGGATTTTGAATGCTGCCAGCAATGTCATAAATAGTGTTACACCTTGTTGCTGACTTAAAGTTTTGATGGCATCACATAATTTTTTTGGTAGTACCAGATATTTGGTTCCACCTCTGTATGTTTGTGTAGTTTTTCTCAGTCTATCAGTAGGTAATGCCAGCACAGGCAGATTTTTTAGCTGCTGTTGCCAATAATTAAGTAAGTTTTCCAGCACTTCTCCTTGTAGCCATTTATTCTGATATATGGTAAAGTCTGCGTACTGGATGGAGAGTTCTGGTAGGGGTGATGGTTGATTATTACTAAATGCTTCGTAAAGTGCTTTGATTTCTCGAAAAATTAATCCCATAGACCAACCATCATGAATAATGTGGTGTAAGACAAGGATTGATATATATTGGTTTTCTGTTAATTGCAGCAAAGAAAACCGCATGAGTGGTGCTTTTTTCAAGTCGAAAGGTTGCTGAGTTTCTTGTTCGATTATTTGTTTGACTTTAACTTCTCGTTCTTCTTCTGATATTGAACGTAGATCGGTAACAGGCAATTTCAGGGTTAGGGATGGCAAAATCACCTGAACTGGTTCTCCCTTTGCTATGGTAAAGTAGGTTCGCAATACTTCGTGTCTGCGCACAATTTCATTTAAACTTTGCTCTAGTGCAGTTATATTTAGTTGACCTTTGCAATTGATGGCAGCACATTCGTTATAAGCAGAGTTACCTGGTTGAAGTTGTTCTATAAACCACAGTCGTTTTTGACCAAAAGATGCCGGAAATACAAATACATTTTCCCTATTTTCTTTGACTTCGGTAACTGAAGAGTCATGATTAATTAATTTCATATTTTTCTAATTTAATAATTTTTGCAATTTAGAGGGTATCTATAAATAAAATATTAAGCCTTGATGTAGGGTGGGTTAGGTGGGAAGAATTATACACTAATGATAGGATATTTTAAAACCCCGCCCGGCGGGGTTTTGAGCCGCCGTCACCCACCGAAGATTGGCTATTTGATGTTGTTTTTAGATTTTTTTACAGATATCTTCTAGTTTAGTTATATTTTTAAGTTATTTATTATTCAGTCCGTTTGATTCGATATGCCTGGCGCTCGACTGGAATTATTGTCTGAGTTTTTACCCAGTCTCCTTTCGACTGATAATCTTGAATTTTTTGGCAAATTCCTCCTACTTTTGGTGCCTCAAAAAATTCCTCTATAGATATTTCTACTTGAAAGATTTCCCGGATTCGAGAATTAAGTTGTGTTGCTAGTAATGAATCACCTCCTAATTCAAAAAAATTGTCATAAACGCCTACTTTTTCAATACCTATAAGTTTCTCAAAAATACTGACAATTTTTTCTTCCATTTCGTTACTGGGTGCTACATAAGTATTAGCAAGATTGGGGCGCTGATGAATTGAATTAGATAAACTTTTCTGTTCAGATGTCTTTTGAGATTTTGATTTGACAATGCCATATTTCTTTGTAACCTCCTGAAAATCTATTGTTGATACTACTATTTGGGATAGAGAATTTAGCTCCAATTTATCTCCATTTAAAATTCGTCGAAATGCTTCTACTCCTTCCTTATTACTAATTGCTTCTTTGATATTTTTGTCGTGTATTTGTTGATATTGTTCGGGAATGTGTATCTGAGTTGCAATTCCTACTTCTTGCCAGGCATACCAATTAATTGCTACTGTAAATTGATTCCTGTTTTGACTGGCAAATTTATCAAGAAAATTATTGGCAGCAGCATGGTCTATTTGTCCAACTCCTCCTGTAATTGATGTAGTTGAGGATAATAGTACAAAGAAATCTAATGGGGTATCTTTGAAGATGCGATCGAGATTCAGCGTACCTCCTATCTTGGGTGCAAAAGTTTTTGCTACTTCATCTGGAGTTTTTTGTAAGATTGTTTCCCACCTATAATCTCCAGCAGCATGAATTACGCCATTTATAGAGCCAAATTGTTTTTTGGTTCGAGAGATTGCTTCTTCCATCTGTTTTCTATCAGTAACATCTGCACTAATAACTAAAACTTCTGCTCCTAGCTGTTCGAGTTGCTGCACTTTCTGAATTTTTTTGCTGATACTATGACTATGATCGTGCTGGACTAAAAATTCTTCCCATTCTTCACGAGGAGGAATCACAGAACGTCCAGTCAAGACGAGTTTTGCTTTTACTGTTTGAGCCAAATATTCTGCCAGCACAAATCCAATACCTCCCATTCCTCCTGTGATTAAGTAAACTCCTTTTTTTCTTAACCTTTTATTTCCAGAAACTTTTTCTAAACTAATAGGCTCAAAAGTTTCTACCCACCGTCGCCCACTACGATAAGCAACTACAGGAGCTAGACTATCGGCAGTTAATTCTATAATTATTTTGTCGATTAATTTATTGAAATTACGCTCTTGCCATTCAGATATTCCTACATCAATATGACAACAATTTATTTTAAAGAACTCTTTGGTAATTACCTTACAAGCACCCAATACTGTTGCTTTTTCTGGGCAAATTTTTTCCGTCCCAGTTACATTTTGAATATTACTAGAAATCACCCCTATTTGTAATGAATTAATCTGGGTTTTGTCATTGAAAGCTTGTACTAAATAGAGCAGACTGTAGAAACAAAATTTCTGATCTTCTTCCCAATAAGTAGCAGGATGTAAACTCCAAAAATGAGCAATAACTTGAACTTCTCCTAATGAATGAATTTCTGCCAATAGAGTTTTGTAGTCTTGGGAATTGGCAGGATCTATTGCATAAGTATCATTATCTATTCTGTGAAATTTATCTCCTATTTTTACTTGAATAACTTCTGCATCATACTGACTACTTAATCTCTCGCTAAAAGCAGAACAAAATTCAGAACCATCTACAAAAACTAACCAGCGTTGGCGATGAGAAAAATCCGCCGATAGTAAAATTTCCTGCTTCCAGCTAGGAACATAAAACCAATCAGCAATATCTGGCTTTTTCAACAGATAGCCCTGGCTTCTGCCTTCCTCCCCTTTCAAAAGGGAATGCCTTCTGTCGCCTTCTTCAACCCAATAACGCTGGCGCTCAAATGGATATGTAGGCAAAGGAACGCGACAGCGCTCTTCGGTAGCAGAAAATCCCAACCAATCTACTTTCACTCCTGCTAGCCAGAGTTGGCCGAGAGTATTTAACAAAAATGCTGTATCTGACTGTTCGTCTTGGGGATGGCGCAATGAAGATAATACCACCCTGTCTCCTGCTTGCTTTCTGACAAAAGTTGCCAGAGTGCACCCTGGTCCAACTTCTAGAAAAATGCGCTCTGGATCTTGCAATAATTCCCCAATACCTTCATAAAATCTTACTGGTTGGCGTAAATGTCGTCCCCAATAAATCGGATCCATCGCCTCATTATCTGTAATCCAACTACCAGTCACATTAGAAATAAATGGTATCTGTGGGGCATTAAGATTAACTTTCTTGACTACTTCTGTAAACTTCTCGATCATGGCATCCATCATCTGAGAATGAAAAGCATGAGATGTATGCAAGCGACGACAGTTGATTTCGCGTTTGGTCAGCAGATGCTCAAATTCTGCTATGCCTGCCAAATTACCCGAAACTACCGTCAGAGATGGGGCGTTATTAGCTGCCAACTCTACCCCACTAATTCCACTTTCTGCCAAGAGGGATTCTACCTGAGAAGAAGACAAACTTGTAGATAACATTGCTCCTTGAAGCTGTTGTTGTATCAAACGACCGCGATTCGCTACCAACATCAAAGCATCTTCGAGAGAAAAAACGCCAGCTAAAGTAGCAGCTACATATTCTCCAATACTATGACCAATAGCTGCTGCTGGAGCAACTCCCCATGATATCCACAGCTTGGCGAGAGCGTATTCACTTATGAATAGTACTGGTTGAGCGATCGCTGTTGGCTCTAAATCGGATAAGGAGTATATATCTATATCTAAATGCGGTTTCAGTAATTCTTGACATCGGTTGCACTCTTCCCGAAATACCTGCTCTGTTTCATATATTTCTCGCGCCATGTTAACATATTGGGAACCTTGCCCTGTAAACATGAAGACTGTCGAGGGGTTGCTTGATTCGTTGCAGTTGCTAAAAACTCGCTGGGGCTCTTTTGTTTCTAATACCGTGACTGCATCCTGCCTATCTGTAGTTACGACTATGCGCCGATGGGCAAATGCTTTACGACCTACTTGTAAGGTATAAGCTACATCCGGGAGTGGGATGGTAGTATTGTCTTTTAAATGGTTGACTAAATTTTCTGTGGCTGTTTCTAGAGCGTCAGGGGTACGAGCGGAAAGTAATAATAATTGATGCGATCGCGAATGGGGATTGATTTCTAGAGCAGGAACTTCTTCTAAAATTACATGAGCGTTTGTACCACCTATTCCAAAGGAATTTACTCCCGCGCGACGTGGCGTGCCATTAGTTTCCCATTCTAATAATTTAGTATTAACAAAAAATGGACTGTTGTCAAAATCTATTTGAGGATTGGGAGTTTCAAAATTTATACTGGGTGGCAAAACTTTGTGCTTCAGTGCCATCACAGTTTTAATGAACCCTGTAATTCCTGCTGCTGCATCTAAATGTCCGACATTTGCTTTTACCGAGCCGATAGCGCAATAACCTTTTTTACTACTCTGAGACTGGAAAGTTCGTTTGAGAGCAGCAATTTCAATCGGATCGCCAAGAGGAGTACCTGTACCGTGAGCTTCTATGTAAGCGATAGTTTCTGGCTCGACTTCTGCCATAATTTGAGCTGCCTGAATTACGTTTTTTTGCCCTGCTTCACTTGGTGCTGTATAGCCAATTTTGTCATCTCCATCATTATTCATAGCAGAACCTTTGACAACCGCATAAATAGTATCTCTATCTGCAATTGCTTCTTCTAAACGCTTCAGAACAACTACTCCAATTCCATTACCTCCTAAAGTACCATTTGCTTTGGCATCAAAAGCACGACAATGACCGTCTTGAGAAATTATTTCACTAGGAGATAAGGTTAATTCATTTTGGGGAACTTTAACAGCAACTCCGGCAGCTAAAGCCATGTCGCATTCTCCACTCAATAAGCTCTGACAAGCTAAATGAACTGCTACTAATGAACTTGAACATGAAGTTCCCACACTAACACTAGGACCTTTTAAGTTTAATTTATAAGAAACGCGAGTTGGTACATAATCTTTATCAGTTCCAATTAACATTTGTAATGTGCTAATTGATGACATTATCTCTGGGTTAGTATAGAGGTTATGAATAGAATATGTACCCATTCCTACCCCAGCGTAAACTCCTATTGCTCTTTCTTCTATTTCCGTGTTATACCCTGCGTTTTCTAATGCTTCCCAGGCACATTCCAGAAACATTCTATGTTGTGGATCTGTGATTTCTGCTTCTCTGGGATTGATTCCAAAAAAATCGGCATCAAAAAGGTCTACATCTTCTAATATAGAGCCGGCTTTTATCGTTTTATCATCATTGTTGGCTGTAGGAAAAACAGAGATTAATTCTACTCCTGAAATTAGGTTTTGCCAAAATTCATTAATATTTTTACTGCTAGCATATCTTCCTGATATACCAATGATTGCTATTTCTAAACCAGTTGTATTATTCATTATTCAGTAGTTAGTAGTAGTGGGAGCATTTTGCTCTCTAATTAATAGGTTTGGTTGAGGAAACGTAGCTTGCTTCCCGCAGGGAGACCAAAAAAATATATTGATAAGTAACAAAGTTGATGTTTGTAGTTGCGATGGGGGCGCCCCATCGCAACTACAAACCTAATATAAGATAAAGATATTTTTTTGTTTGGTGGCGCTGGCGCTTAACCAAACCTACATTATTGAGTAATTCTTGTTTTATTAAATCTGGCTTTGATCCGATTTTTCCCAGCTTGAATTTTCGCTTTTAATTTGTCATCTTTTTTTTCTGCTGAATGCTGATTGCTGATAGCTGAATCCTGACTGAGTTGCTCTGATAATTTACTAATAGTAGGATATTTAAACACATCCACCAAAGAAATATTGGGAAACTCATTTGGTAATGCTTCTCGCAATTTATTATAAACTTTAGTGACTTGCAGTGAGTTGCAACCTAAATCAAAAAAGTTATCGTTAACTCCTACTTTATCTGACTCTAATACCTCTTGCCAGATTTGAACAATAGTCTGCTCAATTTTTGTTTTAGGTGGTACATAGTTAGATTCTTTCTTGAGCAAATTTCCTTCTGGTTGAGGGAGCGATCGCCTGTCAATTTTACCATTAGCAGATAAAGGAAAAGCATCCAAAAATATATAAGCAGATGGGAGCATATATTCTAGTAATTTATCCAGCAAAAATTTGCTGATTTCTGCAATACTTGGCTCTGGTTTTTGACTGGAAATTATATAGGCAACTAAACGTTGTTTTTCGGCTTTTCCTACTGCTGTAACAACAGCAGATTTTACTCCAGAATGTTTGGTCAAAGCTGTTTCTATTTCTCCTGTTTCGACCCGATGCCCCCGAATCTTGATTTGAAAATCTACTCTACCGATAAACTCAATATTTCCATCTGGTAAATATCGCCCTAAATCTCCCGTGCCATATATTCGCTCTCCGGTGCGCGGATGAGTAATAAAACTAGCATTAGTCTTTTCTTCATTGCGCCAATAACCTTTGGCTACTTGCACTCCAGCACAGTACATTTGACCAGGAACCCATATTGGGCAATCTTCTAGATTCTCATTCAATATGTAGTATTTAGAATTTGCCATCGGTTGACCGTAGGGAATACTTTTCCAATCCGGATCGACTTGTTTTATTGAGTAGCAAATATTCCAAATAGTCGTTTCTGTAGGCCCACCGATACTGAGAATTTCTATATCTTTTACTAATGTTTTTAATCCCTGGGGAAGGGATGTTGGTAGCCAATCTCCACCCATAATTGCTAAACGCAAACTTGATGATAAACTTTGATGAAAATTAGCTGCATATTCGACCAACATTTCCATCATTGGTGGTACAGAGTTCCATAATGTAATTCCTTCTCGGTTAATTAGCTCGAACCAATGACCAGGCTCTTTGACTCTGGCTGCATTGGGCATCACGATCGCCCCACCAGCAGCTAAAAGACCAAAAATATCATATACTGATAAATCGTGGTTGAGAGCAGTAACAGCCAAGATTTTGTCATTAACTCCCACCTGAAAACGTTGGTTAGTATTAACAACAACATTAACCACATTCCGATGAGTTATCATCACTCCCTTGGGTAAACCTGTGGAGCCGGAAGTGTAGATTACATAAGCTAAATCATCTGGATTTGTAGTCACAGGTGATGGAAAAATATCAGTAGGAGATGGGGAAAAAGTATCGACGTCAAGGCGTTTTATATTGTTAGGCAATGCAATATCTGTCAGCCCAGATTGAGTCAGTACAATTTCTGCTTCACTGTTTTCTAACAAATATTGCAACCGTTCTTTTGGCTCTTTAGGATTAATGGGAACATAAGCAGCACCAGCAGCGAAAACTCCGAAAACAGCAACTATCTGCTCCCATCCCTTTTCCATAATTATCCCCACCAGTTGATTAGGTGCTGCCCCCAACTGCTGCAACTTTCTTCCTAACTGTGTTGACAATTTGTATAATTCATTGTAGGTTAAGGAGCGTGACTCTGCAATAACAGCAACTTCATTTCCGCGTACCTGAACTTGCTCTGCAAACAAACTATACAGAGTAGCATCAGAAATCGGCTTCTCTGTAGCATTAATATTTTTTCTCTGTAACAGTTGCTTGACTGGCATCATCCCTTGTCTCGTACTCTCGCTCCAAGCTGCATCAGAGGTAGCTAGATGTTGAATGAGACCATAATATGCCTCAAACATATCCTCCACCATCCCCTCTGGAAACAATGCTGCTACTGCATCCCAGGTAAATACTAGAGCGCCATTTTGTTCGCTGACTTGATGATCCATCCACACCTGAGATGCTTGACTGATGGCGTAGACTAACTCACCAAACCTAAACCAAGTCCCAGTTTCTTGGCCTAGTGCATCAAAACCAATGGCGCTAGTAAAAACAACTGGCATGGCAGTGGGAGCTTGATTTTGCCTGCGATTTATTTCTCGCATGACTCGCACCCCACTAAAATAGCGGTGTTCTAAATCTTGCCACAGTTGTCGCTGTAACCGTAATGCCCTTTTAGTAAATGTTTCTGTGGCTGAGTTGTCTACCGCTAATAGAGTGACAGAAGTAAAGTCGCCTAATATATTGTTGACCTGGAGATGTAGAGGCAGGCGATTAAATAAGGCCAGATTCATGGTAAATTGGGGACTTTTACTCCAGAATGTCAGCACATCAGCAAATGCAGCTAACAATACAGCAGAGGGAGTTAAACCAATTTCACCAGCTCGTTGTTTCAACTTTTGCCAGGTAGCTTTATCTAGTTTTCCACTAAATCGCTGACATTGATAATCCTTGAGAGAACTAGGGTTTGTTGCTAGAGGTAATTCTGGAGCAGGTGGTAAGCTATCTATACGATTTAACCAATATTGTCGCGATCGCTCGTACAACTCAGTGTTTTCTATAGCAAGTTCTGCTAAAACATAATCTCGGAATGTAATTTCTAGTGGTTTGAGAATGCTTTCTGGATTTTCGTAAAGTTCAAACCACTCCTCAAACAACCGCATCATGCTCCAAGCATCAAATATTTGCAGGTCGTAACTAATATGCAGTCTCAGGCGTTGTTGCTCCAAAATACTCGCTCTCAACTCAAACAACGGCCATTTATCCGTAGGCAAGACTTGATGAGACATGATATCTCGTATTTGTGAAATTCTTGCCATATCAACATCCTCATCCTCTCCTCTCAAGTCAAGAGCTGATATTTCATAAACTGGTACTTTTTCAAACACCTGTTGTAAGCCATTTGGTAACATTACCGCCCTTAACATATCGTGACGCTGAATTAGTTGGTTGAGCGTTTGGTTGAGACGCTCTAGGTTTAAACCCACAGTTTCAATTTCGTAATAGCCATGATTAGCAACATGACCTAATTCCAAAACTCCCATGCGGCCTACCCAAAAGGCATACTGAATATCAGTGAGTGGAAAAGGTTCGTAGCGTTTTTCAGGTTGGGGCACGATCGTGGGTAAAGATGTTACGCTAGTTCCAATATTATTATTTTGATTTTGTCGCAACCGCTCCAGAATCTCTGCTTTATATTCAGAAATCATTTCCCGTTTTTCGGGAGTTATAATGCCCTTATTAGCACGAATGCGTAATTGTTCGCCATCAACCCACAATTTGACGCCGTCTTCTGAAAGTTCGTTTAATAGTTCGTTTATAGTCATTTTAATCAATAATCAATAGCTAGTAGTAGAACTTGTGGCAGAATCTAAATTCATAAAATAATTTCCTCTATATCTTCGTTGATTTCAGTTGATGATAATTCTGAGTTGGTAGTCAGGTTATATCATGTCAGTTTGAATACTGAGCACAAAAAATGGAATTGGGTAGTTGAGTTGAGAAGTGAAGCCGAACATCATCTTGGTTTTTGTTGGCTTTCGCCAGCTCAACTACTATTGGTGGATATCTCGTCGTTGCTGCAGAATCTAAATTCATAAAATAATTTCCTCTATATCTTCGTTGATTTCAGTTGATAATGGTTTTGATAAAGTTAAGTTTGCTAAATTCAGTTTTTCAAGTACGGCTATAGCTAGTTGAGCTATATTATTTTCTCCAATAAAATATTCCATTGGTAATTGCACCTGTAGAGCAATTTCAATACGGTTTCTGAATTCCGATGCCATTAATGAGTCGATCATGGTAGCTAATGGTTGTTGTGAGTTAATTTTACTAGGGTTTAACTGTAGTACTACCGCTAATTCTTCTATTAAATATTTTTCTAACACAAGGGAGTGTTGTTTGGCTGGAGTTGCAAGAACTTCTGTGGGAGATATCTTGCTTTGACGGCGGGGCTTAACACTACTATTACTAACTTTTTCAGCCCGTCGTAGAGTTTGAAAACTAACGCGTTTTAACTGAATGTTGGTAATCTCTCCCACCAGTACTCCTGTCTCATCAAATAGCCAAAGATTAGCTTTGATTATTGGTTCAAAGTTTCGCTCGCTCTCTAGTTTTGCTCTTCCCCAAAGTTGCTGCCCGCAATAGCCGTAAAACTGAAATTTTTCAAATTCTACGATTATGTACATATCGGGAATATCCGCAGGATAACAAGTAGATAATATTTGTATCCAAGCATCAATACTTCCGAGCGGCAGTAGGTAGCCATCAGGAAAATCTGGATTTTCTGGGAGTTTGATTCTAGCGATCGCTTCCCCATCTTTTCGCCAAACTGTATCTATTAACTGACAGCTTTTGCCCAACTTAACTCTCCGTTTTTCAACCATTGGGTAAAATTCGGAACTGGGGATTTTTTCGGGGTAGTTTTCGGGAAAAACCTGTGGGTGCTTTCTTTCTTCTGGAGGCAGGTTATTCAAACAAACCTTCCCTGAAGCATGAAGTACCCAAGCTGTCATATCATCCCCACTTGGCAGACTAAAAATTTTAAAAGATACTGTGTCTTCCGTTTCGGAACTCAAAATCAACTGCACAGTACGAGCTTCATTTTCTGGGATAATTAATGCTTGAGAAATAGAGACATCTTGAAAATAATAGGACGAGCTGCCAAAAGTTTCTTTAACAGCAGCAACAACCATTTCTAGATAAACCACAAGATTTACCACTGGCATTCCATCTATGCGATGGTCATTAACAAGTGCTAGTCTATCTAATACAAACTGTGATTCAAACTGAATCTCTGCCAAGGGTGAGTATAGCCGTTTATCTAATAAAGGATGGGAAAGTTTGCTAGCAAGAACTGTTGTACTCTGATTCTGAGTTTGATCAATCCAATACCGTTGTCGCTGAAAGGGATAAGTGGGTAACTGTAGGCGTTGTCGTTGATAGTCGCGGTCAAATCCTTCCCAGTCAATATCAATACCCAGTTGATATAGTTTTGCCAGACTAGATAATAAAACTTGCCAGTCGGCTTGTGTTTTCTCCAGCGAGGGTAACCAAGTCCCCAAAAATTCTGGCGATCGCTGTTTTGCTATGTTGATGAAAATAGGGTTTGGACTTATTTCCACAAATAGATTGTATCCATCTCCGTACATAGTTTGGATGTTGGCAGAAAAATTTATAGGTTTTCGAGTTTCCTGTTGCCAATAGTCGGGAGTTGCTATTTCTCCTCGTGTAGCAAAATTTCCCGTAATATTGGAAATGAAACCGATACTTGGAAGAGAGTAAGTTATTTCTGATGGAGTTTGTTGTTTTGTGAGCAGTTTGAGTGCATCTTCTAAACTAAATACTCCTGCTACATAAGCAGCCACATATTCTCCCACACCCTGCCCCATGACTACATCAGGTTCTATCCCCCAAGATTTCCATAACTCAGCTAGAGCGTATTCTATAGAAAACAGAGCAACCTGAGTATATGTTTCATCTAAATCCGTACTTCTGACTTCTTCAAGCTGTGGATATAATATTTGCAGGAGCGATCGCTGTAAATAGGGGTGTAAAATCTTTGTGCAGCTTTCCAAGGCTTGGCAGAATGTAGGCTGAGTCTCGAAAAGCTGTCGCCCCATATTGATGTATTGGGAGTCGATATCGGGAAACAAAAATGCTATCTTTGGTTTGACTGTAGACTCAGCAGTTTTTTTAATAGTAGCGAGTCTTTTAAGAAGTTCTGCTGTTGAATCTCCCACTAAAGCTAGGCGATGATAAAAATGATAACGCCCTGTATTAGCTGTAAAACATAGATCTGCTAGTTCTAATTCAGGATTATTTTCTAAATATTGTTGATAGCGACTTACCAATTCTGCTAAGGCTTTTTTTGTTTTAGATGATACAGTTAACAGGTGTATAGGTCTGTCATTTACAGGTTTTTGATGTTGGCTGTTAGGAGTGGGGGATACTGACTCCAAAATTAGATGAGAGTTAGTGCCACTAAAGCCAAAAGAACTAACTCCTGCAAACAACTTGCCTGCTTTTGTTGGCAACCAGGGAGTTAAATTTGTGGGAATAGTTACAGGAATGTTTTGAGGAATATGAGGATTCAGCTTGGTAAAATTCAGATGGGGCGGTATTTCTCGATGCTGCATTGCCAATACTACTTTGATTAAACTGGCAATTCCGGCACCTGCTTCCAAATGACCAATATTAGTTTTCACCGAACCTAACATTAATGCGGGGGCGTCTGAATTTATGCCCCGTAACACTTCAGTCAAAGCTTTCACTTCCAGAGGATCTCCTAAAGATGTTCCTGTACCGTGAGTTTCTACATAACTAATATCCGTAGGAGCAACTCTGGCATTTTCCAATGCCGCACTAATGACTTCCTTCTGTGCCTTGGCATTAGGAACTGTGAGTCCGCTACTTTTACCATCTTGGTTAACGGCCGAGCCTCGAATCAAAGCTAGAATGTTGTCGCCGTCGGCTATGGCATCAGACAAGCGTTTGAGTAACACCATTCCACACCCTTCACCTCTACCATAACCGTTAGCAGCAGCATCAAAAGTTTTGCAACGACCATCGGGTGATAAAGCTTGAAGTTTCGACATAGCAATTGTTGTTAGAGGTGAGAGCATTAAATACACTCCACCTGCTACAGCCAGATGACACTCCTGATTACGCAAACTTTGGCAAGCTAAATGGACTGCTACTAGGGATGAGGAACAGGCTGTATCCACTGCCATGGCTGGACCTTGCCAGCCCAGACTGTAAGATAAACGACCTGCTGCCATACTCAAAGCATTTCCTGTGGCAGCATAAACATCAATATCTCTAGCACTTTCAAATAGTGCTTTTTGACTGTATTCGTTGATGCTAATACCTAAAAATACTCCTATTTTGCTACCATTGAGTTTTTCTGGTGCAACGCCTGCATTTTCTAATGCTTCCCAAGTGACTTCTAGTAATAATCTCTGTTGGGGATCCATGCTGGTAGCTTCGCGGGGATGGAGTCCAAAGAATTCGGCATCAAACTCGTCAATTTTGTTTAAAAATCCCCCCTGACGAGTATAGGTTTTGCCTGGTGCTTCTGGAGTTGGATCATAGTAAGCATCAATATTCCACCTGTCACCAGGAACTTCCTGAATAGTATCCACCCCATCACGCAATATTTGCCAAAAAGATTCAGAATTGTTTGCCCCTCCAGGAAATCTACACCCCGTACCGATAATAGCAATGGGTTCTCTGGCAGCAGTTTCGAGCGAGTATAACTTAGAACGCATCTCCTTGATAGTTACAAACGCTCGCTGTAAAGGAGATAATTCTTCGATGTTTTCAGAGGCTTTGTCCATAATTAAGTAGTCAGGAGTCAGTAGAGGGAGTATCTTGTTCCCGTGCGTGAGTCAGTGTAGGTTTGGTTGAGGAAACGTAGCTTGCTTCCCGCAGGGGAACCCAACAAATATAGTAGTAGACTGTTCCCTAGTAATTTTTTATTTGTGGGTATTTAAGCAAATTTAAAAATTTCTACTGATGACCGCTCAATGCTTCTAATTCGCGGTCAATAAGTGCTGATAATTCTGCTTCTGATAGCTGTTTTGCTTCTTCTTCCCAGGTTTTTTTCTGGTCTATAATTGTATCTTGAG
>JAJEAQ010000624.1 GCA_022822685.1 Trichodesmium sp. jk18x7bins.61 | reverse complement strand
GACATTGATGGTTTACCTCTAGAATTCATTAGGTTACTTTAAGTATTGACTACTCCCGATACTGAAGTCACAGGAATTCTCAACTGATACTAGGCAATAGTAGACCACCATAGAGACTTTCCATAGAACTTCCTGACAAAGTTTACAGTTTTGACCATGATGAAACAAACATTTCGTAAATTGCACCGAATAGTTGCACCAATAGTTTTCCTACCATTATTTATGACTGTAATTACAGGAGTAGCTTACCGACTTGGTAGAAATTGGTTTGGTTTTGTCAAGAGAGCTGGCACATATTTTAATGGTAATTCATGAAGCTGGATATCTTGGAAATGAAATTAAACCTTTTTATGTACTTTTAAATGGTATTGGATTAATTTGGATGTTAGTAACAGGTATTATGATGAGTGGTTTATTTAATAGAAAGACATCTCATCAAAAGACAAACTCAAAGTCAACTATAGCAGAATCCTAGAATTTAGCATAGCGAATTATACCTAATCATCTACATAGGCGGAGGGCATCACCTCTGCAAAACCCCAATCGGTCATATTTCGGTTTCAATAATAGACTAATAATATTTCAAATTTGTTAAAAAACATGAACATTTTTAGTAATCTACTCACAGTTCCAGCTAAATCTAAACCCAATCCTGTCAAGAAAAAACAACATCGAGGAATTGAAATTAAATCTGAAAGAGAAATCGAAATTATGAGACAATCATGTAAGATTGTCGCCACGGTACTCAAAGAAATTTCTGAGATTGTCAAACCAGGAATGACGACTGCAGACTTAGATGCTTACGCAGAAAAACGCATCCGAGAAATGGGGGCAATACCAAGTTTTAAAGGTTATCATGGCTTTCCTAGTTCTATTTGTGCCTGTATAAATAACGAAGTTGTACATGGCATTCCCAGTAAGAAAAAAGTTATTCGA
The DNA here is from genome assembly GCA_022822685.1 of Trichodesmium sp. jk18x7bins.61. Taxonomy (GTDB): domain Bacteria; phylum Cyanobacteriota; class Cyanobacteriia; order Cyanobacteriales; family Microcoleaceae; genus JAJEAQ01. The sequence continues at coordinate 2,551 of JAJEAQ010000624.1, read as the reverse complement.
GTTGGAGATGTATTAAAAGTAGATACAGGTGCTTACTATCAGGAATTTCACGGTGATTCTTGTATAACAATTGGTATAGTTGAAGTGGCCCCAGAAGCAGCAAAATTAATTCGTGTGGCACAGGAAACAATGTATAAAGGTATCGAACAAGTTAAAGCAGGTGCTTACTTACTTGATATTGCAGGAGCAATTCAAGACTATGCAGAAGCAAATGGTTTTCATATAGTAGAAGAATTTACAGGTCATGGTGTGGGAAGAAATCTACATGAAGAGCCTTCAGTGTTTAATTGCCGCACTAAAAATTTGCCTAATGTTAAACTCAGGGCAGGGATGACTTTAGCTATTGAACCAATTCTCAATGCTGGTTCTAGATTTACTCGGATTTTATCAGATAAATGGACTGCTGTAACTATTGATAATTCTCTTTCGGCTCAGTTTGAGCATACAGTATTGGTGACAAATACTGGTTATGAAATTTTAACAGACCGCTCCCCAATTATTTGTTAGCTGATTATGTGACGCTTTGTATCAGTTTTATGAAGCAGTTGTTCATCATAGATAAAATAAAACTGTATCTCAGGCTCTTTGAGAAATGCTATATAAAGCGACAAGTTTAATCAAAATTAGTTAAATTAGAAGAAAGTAGAAAAACAGGGATAATCTGTATGTCTATATTGATTCCAACTCAGAATTATCAGCAGGGAAAATTAAAAATGTCAGGAAAAATACTATTAGTAGATGATGAATTGGGATTACGGGAAGCTGTGCAAGCTTATCTAGAGGATAGTGGTTTCAATGTAGATGTTGCCAGTAATGCTAATGAAGGATGGGATATTATGCAATTAAATTTGCCGGACTTAGTAATTACAGATATTATGATGCCTCAAGTAGACGGCTATCAATTTCTGCAAAAACTACGAGAAGAGCCAAGATTTAAGGCTTTACCAGTGGTGTTTTTGACAGCAAAAGGAATGACTACAGACCGCATTCAGGGTTATCAGGCAGGTTGTGATGCTTATCTCTCTAAACCTTTTGCCCCCGAAGAGCTAGTAGCGATCGTAGCCAATTTGTTAGAACGCCGAACATTAGCACAAACAAGCAACAACACAGAAAATTCTTCTGATATTGCTGCTTTGGCTGGTCAAATTGCAGAAATAAAAGCCATGTTAATGGGGAAAAATGCGATCGCTAAAACTCCATCACCAATTAAAATAGATTTAACTCCCCGTGAACAAAGTGTTTTAGATTTAGTAGCTAAAGGGTTAATGAATAAAGAAATAGCAAGGGATCTAAACACTAGCGTTCGTAATGTAGAAAAGTATGTGAGTAGACTATTTACAAAAACTGGCACTAATAGTCGAACTGAATTAGTTCGCTACGCTTTAGAACATGGATTAACTAATTGAAAGAGTTATCAGTTATCAGTTATCAGTTCAAAAAGCGTATGGAGGAGGATTCAAAGAGTGCTCAAGTCACAGTTAACAGTTATCAGTAGTTCCGGTAATGACTGGAAGTTGCTCTTAACAAATAATTGTCCCCTACTTAACTGATAACTGATAGTAAGGGACAAGGAACCCTCTTCTAGCAGTACTTTTGCCTCTTGCCTCTTGCCTCTTGCCTCTTGCCTATCCCGAAGGGAGTTGAAAGTGGTGTAATATCAAATCCGCAGGTGATTTTTAAACTCCAGTAATGACTAATAAATTTCAGCAAGGTTGTTTAGGCGGATTTGATATCACTTATGAGTCTATAAACGTAATAAAAGATTTTGACCATGAGTATCAGTACCGCAGGTGTTAAGTAAGCCATAAGTAGCGCTAAGTTTTTTCACTTGTCGTGTTTGTTTTGGACTAGGAAACCAAGGTTTAGTGTGAGTGTAACCATAGTAAGTCTCTACACCATCAATACCCAAACTAGCTGCTGTTTTGATTAAATCAGTAGCAGAACGTTTATAACGACAAGGGTGAGCAAGTACTGCCAAACCACCTGCTTGTTGAATCGCAGTGACGACATTAGCTGCTTCATACTCTTGGCCTTGAGTAGCTTTTCCTGTCAAATAAGGCTGTAAACTTGAGTTTTCATGGTCAAAGTCATATCCTAAAATATGTACCTCAATATTAATTAAATTAGCATTAATTTCTACCCCACTCCACAAAATAGGTGCTAAACGCTCACGATCTTGATCTATAGATTTCCAGTTTTCTAAGCAGCTTTTAGCTATTTGATAACCTCCAACAGTATGATGGTCAGTAATGGCAAAACCTTTGAGGCCGATCGCAATTGCTTGCTCGATCAAATCCTCTGGTTTTAGCTGTCCATCAGAGTAGATGGTATGCATATGAAAATTGTAAGAATATGGACAGCTATCAGCATTAATAGTTTCAAAGATTTGCTTAATTTTAGAAAATTTATTGGCCGTTCTTTGAGCTAGATTTGGAGCTAAAGCTATGTTGATAGACATATATCTTAATAAATCGTTACTATATCCAATATATAGCAGTCCTATTGGGGTTGTATAGAAAAAACGGGTCAGGTGGCCGACCCCTAGAGGAGC
>JAJEAQ010000822.1 GCA_022822685.1 Trichodesmium sp. jk18x7bins.61 | reverse complement strand
CTCAAGAACACCGCATGGATGTAGCATTTGTGAGAACTTTAGACGATAGAGCTATTTATATTTTGGCAGTTTTTGCTGAGAATGCTGCTTATGCTCAGGATGAGAAAATATTTCCTCAACTTTCTCGTCATGTTTATGATCGTATGACAGGATTGGCAAATTAAAAGTAATAGGTAGGGGGAGCAAATATTGCACTTATTTACTATTGAACCCACTAATCGTGCATCAAGTTAAACTGGATTAATTTCAGCAGCAACCGTTAATCCAATTGCTACCCCCCAAAGTTTAGAAAGTTACAACACTACGAATAGATGTGCCTTTGTGCATCAAATCAAAAGCTTCATTAATTTTTTCTACGGGCATAACATGAGTAATTAAATCATCAATATTAATCTTACCTTCCATATACCAATCAACAATTTTCGACAAATCTGTACGACCTTTAGCACCACCAAAAGCTGTACCTTTCCACACCCTTCCTGTTACTAACTGAAATGGACGAGTACTAATTTCTTCCCCTGCACCGGCCACACCAATAATTACACTTACACCCCAACCTTTATGACAACATTCTAAGGCTTGGCGCATCACATTAACATTACCAATACATTCAAAAGTATAGTCAGCACCGCCTTTTGTTAAATCTACTAAATAGGGAACTAAATCACCTTCGACTTCTTTAGGATTAACAAAATGTGTCATACCAAATTTTTCGGCTAATTCACGTTTTGCGGGGTTAATATCAACCCCAATAATCATATCAGCACCTACTATCCTTGCACCTTGAATTACATTTAAACCAATTCCACCTAAACCAAATACAATTACTTTTGCACCTACTTCCACTTTGGCAGTGTTAATCACAGCTCCGATACCTGTTGTCACACCACAACCGATATAACAAACTTTGTCAAAAGGTGCATCTTCCCGGATTTTTGCTACTGAAATTTCTGGCAAAACTGTATAGTTGGCAAAGGTTGATGTGCCCATATAATGATGAATCATTTCACCATTTAATGAGAATCTACTGGTACTATCTGGCATGAGACCACGACCTTGAGTAGTACGAATTGCTTGACATAAATTAGTCTTCATGCTAATACAATATTCACACTGACGACATTCTGGAATATAAAGAGGGATAACATGGTCGCCTGGTTTGAGGCTAGTGACATCCGGTCCAACCTCTACAATTACTCCGGCCCCTTCATGTCCTAAAATAGTCGGAAATAAACCTTCTGGATCAGTTCCGGAAAGGGTATAAGCATCTGTATGACAGACTCCAGTTGCTTTGATTTCTACCATTACCTCTCCAGTTTTAGGACCTTCTAAATTAACAGTTTCTATACTTAATGGTTGACCTGCTTCAAAAGCTACTGCTGCTTTAACTTGCATTTCTATTTCCTCCTAAAAATGGCATTATAAGAATAATCTCTGGTAATAGTTTACTATTTGAGATGAATATTAACTTTTTGAAAGTTGACGATAATTCTTAACTAAGAAAAATTAGTTGTTTAATTTGTTTTGGTCGTTGGGTTTTGAAGATGAAATGTGTAGCAGATACTCGCCAATTAAGTAGGAAGGGGAAATCAGAAAGCAGGAGAAAAGTAATATAGTAATATGTAAAATTTTCCTTCTTACTGTTTTTGTGATTTTTGTGTTTAAGTCCATCACAAAAAAAACTTGTGATCAAACAATGTTAATTGGGGTTGAAATTACTTTCAAAATTGCTAGTCCTTTATAGTAATGGTGAACTGAGGCTGAAACACTGACTGTACCGTTACAAAAATAATTACAATCCACCATTACCTCAAAATTAACTTGATGACTGCTTCGTTATTTTAATAATTATTAATTTAGGTGAATAGAATGAAAATTGCGATCGCACAACTTAATCCGACTATAGGAGATATTACAGGTAATGCACAATTAATTTTAGCTGCTGGGAAAGAGGCACAAAATTTAGATGCTAAGTTGATGATAACTACAGAATTATCTTTAATAGGTTATCCTCCACGAGATTTATTAATTTATCCCAGTTTAATTGAGGCTGCTGCTCAAGAGTTAGAAAAATTAGCCAAAGATTTACCACCAAAAATAGCGGTTTTAGTAGGAACTGTAATTTTTAATTCTCAAGCTACTGAAACAGGAGGAAAATCATTATTTAATAGTGCTGCTTTATTAACTAATGGTGAAGTGAAACAAATATTTCATAAACAACTATTACCTACTTATGATGTCTTCGATGAACAGAGATATTTTGAACCTGGTAAAATTAGCGATTTTTTTATGTTGTCAAGTCCTGGTTTATCAGAATCAACAGCAAAAATAGGTGTGACTATTTGCGAAGATTTGTGGAATAACGAGGAATTTTGGGGAAAGCGAAATTATAATTGTGATCCGATGCAGGAGTTAGCAGAAAAGCAGGTTGATTTTGTTGTAAATATGTCAGCTTCTCCTTATCGAGTTAGAAAACAAAAATTGCGAGAAGCTATGTTAGGACATAGTACGAATCGTTATCAAAAACCAATTATTTATGTTAATCAAGTAGGTGGTAACGATGATTTAATTTTTGATGGCTGTAGTGTGGTTTTTAATCGTGCAGGTCATCTGATTTATCGGGCTAGAGCTTTTGAGTCAAATTTGGGAATTATTGAATTTAATCCGGTAGAAAAAGATTTGATTTCTACTGATTTTGAAAGTGTGGATTTACGAGATAGTGAAGATGAGGAAATTTGGTCTGCTTTGGTTTTAGGAGTAAAAGATTATGTGGGTAAATGTGGTTTTTCTCAAGTGGTGCTGGGTTTAAGTGGGGGAATAGATTCGGCTTTAGTGGCAGCGATCGCTACTGCTGCTCTAGGTAAAGAAAATGTTTTGGCTATTTTGATGCCCTCTCCCTACAGCTCCGAGCATTCTGTGACAGATGCTTTGGAGTTAGCAGAAAATTTGGGTATTAATAAACAAGTTGTAGAGATTAGAGATTTAATGAAAAGCTATGACCATAGTTTAGAAGATTTATTTTCAGGTACAAATTTTGGCGTTACTGAGGAAAATATTCAATCTCGTATTCGTGGGAATTTATTAATGGCTATTTCTAATAAGTTTGGTCATTTGCTTTTATCAACAGGTAATAAGTCAGAAATGGCAGTTGGTTATTGCACTCTTTATGGAGATATGAATGGGGGACTTGCAGTAATTTCTGATGTACCAAAAACTCGTGTTTATTCTCTGTGTCGGTGGTTGAATCAACAGGCAGTTAATAGTAATCACAATTTCTACGGAGCGGAAAATTTACAAATTACTGCACAGAAAAATATGATTCCAGAAAATATTCTGACTAAAGCTCCGAGTGCTGAGTTGAAAGAAGATCAAAAAGATCAGGATTCTTTACCACCTTATGAAGTTTTAGATGGTATTTTATATCGCTTAGTAGAAAACTGTGAATCTTTAGCAGAAATTATTGCAGCAGGTTATAATTCAGAGGTAATAAATAAGGTAGTAAAGTTAGTCATGCGGGCAGAATTTAAACGTAGACAAGCTCCTCCTGGGTTGAAGATTAGCGAGCGGGCTTTTGGCACAGGTTGGCGAATGCCTATTGCTAAGAAATTGATCATAAAAAATAGGTAAAAATTCTGCGCCTTAAAAGAGACTTGATCAATTCTGGCGATCGCCTTTTAAAACTTACCTAATATTATTTGATTAAATAGAGGCGGAAATATCTCTTTGCACTCACCATAATTTTACTTTCCGCCGTAACCTACCAGAATTAAACACTCTAGCTATCTTAATATTTACTTGACAAACAGTCTCTAAAATTTCATCTAGTGGTGGGCATATAAGTTAAGTACAAGACTGAATTCTAACTACTGACGACTAACTACTTGAAAAAGGAAAAATCAACCAATGCCTTATAGTAGATTTAGCTTAGATGAACTACTAACAAACTTCAATTTAAACCTAGTTGAAATTTTGGGTAAATATAAAAACTTGCCCGAAGTTGTACCGAGTCAAATACTGCAAGAACTGTTCAAAGATTACATACCTTTAGCAGTTGCCATAGGTTCAGAAAAAGCCCGTTCGGAGTTAATTGTTGCACCAATTTTGGTGGATATAAAAAAACAATTAAATAATCAAATCAGCATTTTTTCAGGAATTGAGTTTAACGTTAATATTGACCAAGGATTAAGCGGTTTTTGTGATTTTATTATTAGTCGTTCCACTAGGCAACTTGTAATAGAAGCGCCAGTTGTTGCCTTGGTAGAAGCTAAAAACGATAATCTCAAATCTGGTTTTTCTCAATGTATTGCAGAAATGCTAGCTGCTCAAATGTTTAATCAAAGAAAAGGGAACAATGTTAATAAAATTTATGGTGTTGTCACAACCGGAACAGTTTGGCAATTTTTAGAGCTAGAATCTGAAACTATAGTTGTAGATTTAGAAGAATATCCGATCAATGATTTACCGAAAATTTTGGGGATTTTAATTAGTTTTATTAGTTAATGATTTGTAGAAAAGCAGGAAGAAAGGAGCAAATCAAAACCTCCTCATTCATCTCTTCAAACTCAATATCGAAATTGAGCAAGGATTGAAATTCTCAACTGAATCTTCCTTCTTTAACAAGCTATCAGCTTTCAGCTAACTGCTATTTCAATGTTAAGTTACACTCCTAATCAAAATCAACCTATTGAAACCAACCACCCCAAGGACTAACTTCAAGCATACCTGTTGGTGTCATCACTACCCTAAATAGTGCAAAAGACTGTTCCTTAGTATCTCTAACTTCAAGATTAGCATGATTCAATAACTTAGGTAAAGGTGTTTGTTGAGCATAATCCTTGGCTGATTGATTCATAGATTCTAAACTTGCGATCGCGCCATCAGCATTGACTCTCACCCTAAACACTAAATCATCATACCATACTGGAGTCTGTTGCCAACTGCGGTCAATTTCGTCATACAACTTTTGATTTAACTCCTCTAAGATAGCTAGATCAGTAATCTCGGATGCAACAGCTATATCTACTTTCTTCTCCACAACAGAGGGGGAAGTAGTATTCTGTAACTTGTTACTACTCAAACTAGATATGGGCCACAGTTGAACGGTCCGATCAGCGCTTGCACTAGCAAAACTTTGCCCATCAGGGTTAAACTTTAAAGACCAAACAGCTTTAGTATGACCTGTAAATGTTTCCATTAGTTCTTCTGTATCTACCTGCCATAAATGAATATTTGTGTCATAACTACTACTAGCAAGAGTTTTACTATCGGGACTAAAAGCAACAGATAAAATAGCTTTGGAATGTCCCTCTAAAGTACATAGAAGTTGACCATTCTCTAGTTGCCATAACTTAACTTTCTTGTCTTGACCACCACTAGCAAGTGTTTTTCCATCAGGACTAAAAGCGATCGCCCAAACAGTTTTTTTATGTGCTGCCAATGAGTGGAGTTGTTTTCCCGTACTTAATTGCCAAGTTTTGATTTGACCATTCTTGTCACCACTAGCAACCATTTCTCCATCTGGACTAAAAGCTAGAGAAGTGACAAGGCCTGGATGTTGAAAACTACTCTGGATTGAGCCAGTTTGGAGATTCCAGAGCTTAATCATACCATCATAACTAGCACTAGCCAGAGTCTGAGCATCAACACTAATAGCTATAGCTTTAACATCATTTGTATGGCCTTTGAGAGTACGGATGAGCTTACCAGTGGAAAGATCCCAAAGCTTAATGTCATTATCCCAGCTACCACTGGCTAGGATTTTACCATCCGGACTCATGACCAGAGATTCTATAGCATCTGCGTGGGCGTTGATAGTATGAAGCAATTTACCATTGCTGGAATTCCAAATCTTAATCACACCATCATAACTACCACTGGCTAGGGTTTTACCATCTGAGCTGATGGCAACTGCATAAACCCAAGTTTTATGCCCTGAAAGAGTTAAGAAGGGTGTAGTTGTTTGCAGATATTTTTGAGCAAAGTTGTTGGTTAGTATTGATGGCGATCGCGACCATAACAACTCTTTAGTAGACATTACAGTTGTTGTTGCTATCATAGCTACTGTTATTAGTGCAGAATATTTCCAGAGTTTAGGTTGGATTTGTATAAATT
>JAJEAQ010000094.1 GCA_022822685.1 Trichodesmium sp. jk18x7bins.61 | reverse complement strand
GGCGCCTAATATAATAGAAATAACTTCCCCTCAGACAAAAATCATCATGACTACAGAACAATCACAGAGCCCGATGGGGGAAATGCAGAGAACACAAAAGAAGAGCGCAGTCGTTTTTGTGTAAATCTGTCCCCAATCGGTTGAGTACTAATTATAAATAAATTGTTACTCATCTCCAGGGAGTCAGGGATAGACTCCTCACAGTGGTAGATGGGTGCCTATTGAATGATGAAATAGAATCTGTGTCTATAGAGGATGTGGAGATACAGCCGACTGAGAAGAATTTCTGCTTGTATTGATTGAAAGTTTTTTAGAAAGTCTGAACATAGGTGATCTCAATTTCAAAACAGATTGTCAAATAGAGGAAGCACTCGCCTAGCTTGGCGAATTATCAAGGGCCAGAGCTCAAAATTACATCTTTGAGCCTGTCGCGTTAGCGCCACGGAGTGAGTATGTCAATGTAGTCATCATCATTTTCACCCCTCTAAAAAAATAGCCTCCTTTTCAGGAGGCTATATAAATGTTAATCAACTCCCTGGGGTTGAGGCAAGACTCAAGAGGCAAAAGGCAAAAGTCAGACTAGAAAATATTTTGAGTCCCCCACGCTGATTTTGGGAATTAGTGGTGTGCCTTTTGCAATTCGTTTCACGCAGTGTTTTATGTGGCGAGATGCCGACAACTGCTGTTAGTGACATCAAAAGTGGCACTTCTTATCCCCCACCAGAGGCCGTTCCTCTTGCCTATTGCCTTTAAAAAATTTTGATGCTTAACAATCGTAGTAGAGAGAAAACTCATAAGGATGAGGTCTTAAACGTATAGGGTTAACCTCAGTGTCCAACTTGTACTCAATCCAAGTTTGAATCAAGTCATCTGTAAATACCCCACCAACAGTCAAAAACTCATGGTCTTGTTCCAAAGCTTCCAAAGCTCCCTCTAAAGAGCCAGGAGTAGAAGGAACCTTGCTCAACTCTTCTGGGCTGAGGTCATAAATATCTACATCCAAAGATGCACCAGGATCAATTTCATTCTTAATGCCATCAATCCCAGCACAAAGCATGGCAGCAAAAGCTAGATAGGGATTACAACTAGCATCAGGACAACGGAACTCTAGTCGCTTCGCCTTGGGATTAGTACCAGTCAGAGGAATCCTTACAGAAGCAGAACGATTTCCTTGGGAATAAGCCAAGTTTACTGGAGCTTCAAATCCAGGAACTAATCGCTTATAAGAATTAGTAGAAGGGTTAGAAAAAGTTAGTATTGCTGGAGCGTGTTTCAGGATACCACCAATATAATTCAGTGCTATTTTACTTAAATTAGCATAACCATCACCCCAGAATAAAGGTTGTCCGTCTTTCCAGATTGACTGGTGGGTGTGCATCCCGGAACCATTATCGTTAAATACTGGTTTGGGCATAAAAGTGACAGTTTTGCCATGTTTTTTGCCCACATTCTTAACGACATATTTATAAATCATCAAGTTATCTGCAGCTTCTACCAATGTACCAAACCGGAAGCCCAACTCATTCTGGCCACCTGTAGCTACTTCGTGGTGATGCTTTTCAATCGGAACTCCGCACTTAGCCATTGTCAATAGCATTTCTGTCCGTAAGTCTTGCAGAGTATCTGTAGGAGATACAGGAAAATAACCTTCTTTGTAACGGGGTTTATAACCTTTGTTGCCACCAGGCTCTTTTCGACCGGAGTTCCACCGACCTTCTATACTATCTACATAGTAGTATCCTTCGTTTTCTGTTTGATCGAAGCGAACATCTTCAAACACAAAAAATTCTACTTCTGGACCAAAAAATGCAGTGTCTCCAATACCTGTTGCTTTTAAATAGTCAACTGCTTTCTGGGCAATAACTCTAGGACAACGACTATACCATTCACCAGTTCGCGGTTCTTTAATACTGCAAGTAATGCTTAATGTAGGTTCAGCCATAAAAGGGTCAATCCAAGTAGTGGTTGGATCTAGTACCATCATCATATCTGACTCGTTGATACTTTTCCAACCACGAATACTAGAACCGTCAAAGGCCACCCCATCTGTGAAAGAACTCTCATCAATTTGGTTTCTATGAACTGTTAAATGTTGCCAAATACCGGGTAGGTCAATGAACTTTAGATCTATAACTTGAATGTCTTGTTCCTGTATCAAGTTCAAGACTTCTTGAGCTGTTTCTGGCATAAAATCTCCTAAATTTTGACATACTCCCAACATTAACCTCAGATTGTAGCCTGAGATACTTCGATTCAAACAGGCTAAATCCAAATTTTGACAAAGGTGGTGTTCTCTTCCTGTATTAGCGCTCCTAATGATCGGAACTAGACCTGATTTGGTCGAAGGTAATTGTATCGGTGCTGAATTCGTATATTGAGAATCAGGATGCACCCGACACGCTGAAACTGGCTTTCATCCCCACATTTCCTTATAGAAGAAAGCGGAACTTCCACCAGTTTGTGAAATTTTGTTTCCTTGATTAGCTTAATAACTCTAATAAGAATACATTTGGCTCTAATCATAAGGATGAAAATCCTGGTTTTTTGTATCTAATATTACAATATAACCATGGACTACTCAAATCATTCTGCTGAGTGTCAATTTGTAGTAGGCGTGGGATTCATTGAAACTGCGAGAACTACCAAATAGAAAAAAGAAGCCAACAGGCAATGACGGAGAAAAAACCGCCAGTCACCCCTACTAAAGCCTACGGGCAGCTACAACTGCTCATCAAATGTAAGTTAAAACCCCACCATCCAGGAGAAAGAACACTCCTAAACTAGCACTACCGAATCGACTCAGAATTCCACAGACTCAAGGCAGTCGCCGGACACAACCAGAAGCCAAACAGACTAGGCACACCAGAGTTAACAGAGAAATGTCATGAGTCAACAGACTCTCAAAAAATGTCTAACCTTGAAG
>JAJEAQ010000792.1 GCA_022822685.1 Trichodesmium sp. jk18x7bins.61 | reverse complement strand
GCAGAACGGATGTTCTATCCCTACTAATACCTAATAATTCTTGACAAACAGCCTCTCAGCAACGCCACCTTTTCTGTATTAGGATGAAAAGGGGGGTGTTTGAGGGGGAGTAATCCCCTGGCCTGTAAGGAGACGGCTACTAAAGTCCCTCGCGTCGTTTTTCATCCCTTAGCTGTGGGCACAGCCTGCCTTACAGCAGTAGCAAAGGGTTTTCTTGCCACCGGAGGTTTTTTAGATGAACGCTAGATATGAATATCCAATTTATCCCACAACTGAACAGAAGAGCAAATTAGTTTTTATAACTCAAGATGCCAAAAATTCAAAAGCAGTACTCACTCAGCAAGATATAGAAAATCATCGATATCAACAAGATTGGTGGGAAGCTACAAAGCTAGAAATTGAAGCCAAGTATGGAGTCATAAAACCAGAAGGACAAAAACGATTGGCTGTTCTACAGGCAAAGAAAGAAGACTTCTGGCAAAGGTATCTAGGAAATACTATGAATGATAGTTACAATTTGGCCAAGATTCCCGTACATTGTACTAATGCATCAGCAATACAACTAATTCAAGGAAACGAACCTCATGCAAAAAAACACAGATCTCATTCACCTATAAAATCAACCCCATCCAAGGCAACAATGGCAGAATCAACAAGTTCGCATCTTGTGGAGTTAGAGAAGTTCCGGACGAAACAAAAAAACAGAAAAAGTAAACTAAAAGAGATTGTATGGGAAGGGCATTTAGATGCGATCGCGGGGGTTTGTAAAAAACACAACTATGCAATAGCTATACGTGAAACTGGTACTTTATCAATAGAAAGAATAAAGCAGGGAGCAAAAGCAAAGCCTCATACCATATTGGAAAAATCAATTAAAGAAAGCTCCCTAGAGAACCCAGAGAAATTAGACAAAATCAAGAAATTAGACTTGCATGGTTTTGTGGGACATTGGGAAGATGACGAGTTAATCGGTTTAAGAATTGACAATCTGGACTCAGAAGTTGAGGATAATTTAAAGAAAATGCTTAGTGAGGAGGATAAAGATGCAATCGATCTCAAAGAGACACCTTATCTTCCTCTGGACTTGGAAAAAGATGGTGGAGGATTTGCGATTAAAGCCCTAAAAAGTATACCTGAATGGCAAAAATACTTATATACAGGTGATTATGACCTTCATGAAGCTTATTCCCCTCATACTAGCGGCCAAATTCCTGAAGCTTCAAAAGAAAAAGTAAGCTTACTGACTAGACTTAATAATGCTATCAAAGCATCTGGCCAGGAATCCTCAATGCGAGATGGCAAAGTATCATTAACTGGAACTCCTCCACGTATTAAAGTGGAAGGTGATTATGCAATGTTCCAGCATGGAGACCAGGCTACATATCGAATGAACCAGCATTTAGAAGCAATGGCAAAAGAAGCAAAAGAAAAAGCTAAAGCATGGAAAGAGGAAAATAGAAGACTGCGACACAGGAGAAAAAGTTCACTAGTCCGACAGGTTGCTCTCGAATCTAACAACTCCATGGCATTTTGCATAAGAGGAGAATGGTTCGAAACAAATAATCAAGAAGAACACCAACAGCTCAGATACTTATTTAGTTTGACTCCGAACAGTGGTTGGGATACGAAAGAAGATCAAAGAACCTTAACAGGAAAAAAGAGGACAGAGGTGTACAAATAAGGGACTTCCAATTTACCAAACATAATAGGTAGTCCTTTGAAGATTGTGATATGAGTTGGTGTAATCTGCTCTTTATAAGGGGAAATATGGCAAAAATCTCTACTTGCATACCATGACCATAATGGTAATGCTTTTGTCACTGGCAGTACAGGTGGTTTTTACTATTTTCAGCACCTCTAATTCCTGGTTTGGCTGAGTTTCCCACTACAGAAGGTCCTTTTCAAACTACTATAGCAGTAGGCTTTTTGGTTAGGACAAAAATATGGGTTGAAAGGCAAGAGGCAAGAGGCATACATAGGGATGTTCTAACCCCCTTGGCGGTTGCTATATCTACACAGGGGGAGGACACATCTGGAGTTTAAACTGCAATCGATCATCTGTCGGTTGAAGAATCCCGTGCAGCTCGCGTAAGCGGAGCGTCAGGAGTATGTCAAGGATTATCAAAGTTAGATGCTCCCTGATAGCCTGAGAATTTGGCTAAATTCTCTAAAGAAACTATACCCTCGTGAAACTTACCATTGATTTCCCAAGTTGGATATCCCTTAATACTCGCTGCTACACATAAGTTTGGTTGAGGATTCTTTCCTTGAGGATCGCACTCAATATAGTTGAGTTTACTAACAGCTTCTTGACCAAATAATTCCTTTTGATTTTTACAGTAATTACACCAGTAGGCTCCATAAAATTTTGCATCCACTTTGGTCAAATGTTCAGCTAATGCAACTTTTGCCGGAGTGGAAGTAGTTGTAACTCCATAAATATCTTGTTTGTTAGCCGTAGGATTATTGATCGGAGCATAAACGGCAAATGTTCCTACAATAGTAATCATCCCGACAATGACAGCCATAAAGATTAACTGCCCAATATCTCCCCAGTTATTACCTATTAATGCCAAGATAAATAGGGCGAGGGAGCAAATAGCTGAACCGATGCAATAAAGACAAAGAGATTTAATCTCAAATGCCATTATGTACATGAGATAACTACTGAAGATGGTCATGGATACGCCACCTACAAATATTAACAGCCAACTCCAGTTTTCTAACTTAGAGCGTAATTCCTTTTGAGAACCTGGGTTGACTAACCAAGGAGCGATCGCCATTGTTCCCATGCCAGCATAAGCTAAAAAGCCAAAAAGAGCTAGAGGTAAGCCAAAAATAGTAGCGTAGGGACTTTCAAGTACTTGCTCACAACCAGCTACAGGACAAGTAACTGTTCCTCCTGTTAATTTTTCTATAGCAAGATAGGCTGTAATTACTCCTCCTATTGTAGCAATACCAGCAATAATAAAACGTGAATTACGGTGAATCCAGGGTTTTGAGCGTTTATTACGCATTCGTTGTGCCTCCTAATTTAACTTGCTTGGCTTGAATAAAGAAGGAATAAGGGGAAAAATCAGGTCATTAAGATGTAAATTTTCCTGCTCTGCCATAGGGAAAACCGAATTTATAGAAATATCTATTAATCTGATCAAATCAGCTTACAAAGATTCTGGCTCTTGACCAGAAACTACTGGTGCTGTAGTATTCAATTTTAACTCTGGATGCTCAGATTCTACCTGTTGACAATTCCACTGATTTTTAAATAGTAAAACAGGTCGCCCCCAGCTATCTTTTACAGTTACAGTATTAAACAATCTACCCACTTGTTTTAATATTTCCCAACCACCATCCACCCAACGGGCTACACTAAAAGGCAACATTTCTAAAGTAGTTTCAACTCCATATTCATTTTGCATACGGAACTGAACAACTTCTAATTGTAATTGCCCTACAGCAGCTAAAATTGGGTCTCGTTTAGCCTCATCTACTGAGTACATAATTTGCACAGCACCCTCTTCTCGTAACTCATTGACTCCTTTCCTAAATTGCTTAAATTTAGAGGGGTTAGGATTCCGTAAATAAGCAAATATTTCTGGTGAGAAACAAGGGATACCTTCGTACTCTAATTTTTTGCCATTGTAAATAGTATCTCCTATGGCAAATACTCCTGGATTATTTAAACCAATTACATCACCAGGATATGCTGTTTCTATTGATTCTCTATCCTGAGCAAATAATTTTTGTGGTCTAGATAATCGCACTGTTTTACCTGTTCTAGCATGACTAACTGTCATGTCTTTTTCAAATTTTCCTGTGCAAACTCTAATGAATGCTACTCTATCTCGGTGTTTTTGGTCCATATTAGCTTGCAATTTAAACACAAATCCCGTGAAATCAGGATAAGTAGGAGAAACTTCTCCCACTGTACTTTTATGAGTACCTGGTTTGAGGGCATATTCTAAGAAAGCATCTAGGAATAATTGCACCCCAAAATTAGTCATAGCACTACCAAAAAATACAGGGGTCATGTCACCTGTATGTACCTGTTCTAAATCTAAATCTGAACCCAATTCTTCGAGTATTTCTAAGTCTTCTTTTAGTTGGTAGTAAAGGTCTTGTTCTAATAGGTTTTCTATCCTAGGGTCGCCGAGATTTACTATTGTATTTATTGCTGTTTTACTACCGTGAATACTACGATCAAACAGATTAATTTGTTGCTTTCTTCTATCAAATACTCCCTTGAAGCGATCGCCCATACCTATTGGCCAATTTACCGGATATGTTTTTAACCCTAATTCCTGTTCAATTTCATCCAAAAGTTCTAAAGGTTCTCGCCCTGGTCTATCCATTTTATTAAAAAATGTAAAAATGGGTAGCTTCCGCATTTTACAGACTTCAAATAATTTGCGAGTTTGTGGTTCTAAACCTTTAGCAGCATCTTCTAACATCACGGCATTATCTGCTGCTGCCAAAGTTCTATATGTATCTTCGCTAAAGTCTTGGTGACCAGGAGTATCTAAGAGGTTTATTTGACAGCTTTGATACTCAAATTGTAACACTGTTGAAGTGATAGAAATACCCCGTTGTTGTTCCATTGCCATCCAGTCAGAGGTTGCATGACGTTGTGATCTCCTCGCTTTGACTGCACCTGCTTCGTGAATAGCACCTCCGTACAATAACAATTTTTCTGTCAGAGTAGTTTTACCTGCATCAGGGTGAGAAATAATCGCAAAGTTACGCCGTTTATCTACGGCTGTTTGCAATTCTGTTTCAACTTCAATGGACATGAGTTAACCTAACTCCTAGAATCTCCAATAATTTATCATATTATATATTTATATGGACTCAATTTAAGATCTTTTTGACTATGATATAATAAAGGCTAAAAAGATTATAACATCTAGAACTAGCCAAAATTAAAAACACAATATAACAAATATTAAAAGGAAGGAAAAAGGAATCAGGTTAATGAATAATGGGATTTAAGTTCCTCATAATTTAAGACCATCAATTAGGATTTTTCCAGAATTTGGACCCAATATATGCTGAAAGAGAGAAGGAATATTTACATCTTATTATTTGACTTTGATAAATCCTCACTGATTTCTTTCATTCAGAATATAGTACATGCCAAGGGGGAATAATTAAACAAGTTTGATCTAAAAAATATAGTGATTTTTTAAAGTAGGCAAGTTGTATGAAATTTTTATTAATAATTTTGGGTACAGGAAATTTTATTCCTCATAGACATTGTTATCTTTGGCAGCCAGGATTAGTATGGCTGCATGTCCTTTCAGATTCATTAATTGTATTGACTTATTTTTCTATTCCTATTGCTTTAGTTTATTTCATTCAAAAGCGAGAGGATGTGCCTTCCTCAGAAATATTTGTATTGTTTAGTGCATTTATTGTCGCTTGTGGAATGACTCATTTAATGGGGGTTTTGACTCTCTGGTATCCCTATTATTGGTTATCAGGTTTGATCAAAGGAATAACAGCAGCAATATCTCTATTTACAGCATGGACTTTAGTACCATTAGTTCCTAAATTATTAGCACTTCCTAATCCCGCACTACTGGCGATTAATGAAAAATTAAAAGCAGAAATTAGCGTTCGGATACAAGCACAAGCAGAATTAGAACAGTCTCAACAAAAACTGCAATTAATTATCAATACTATTCCACAATCAATATTTTGGAAAAATCAAGACTTAGTTTATCAGGGTTGTAATTCTAACTTTGCTGATATAGCTGGTTTAAAATCACCTGCAGAAATAGTTGGTAAGGCAGATTATGGTCAGGTAAGGTAGAGCCACCTCGCCACATGTTTCGCGAGGTGGCTCAACGAGAATCACTTCTTTCCCCTCCCCTTTGAACCGTGGGTGACAGTTTCCCATCATTCCGCTCCAGCCTCACAAACAGCCTTCTTGCTGCAAAGATTCTTTGACGTAGATTCTTAACAATTTCCTGGATTGCTCCATTCCAATTGTCCTTCAACGACCTTTGTCATTTTGACATCTAAC
>JAJEAQ010000794.1 GCA_022822685.1 Trichodesmium sp. jk18x7bins.61 | reverse complement strand
AACTTAGAAAATCCATGAGTAGCATCTCACCTAAAACCAATAGCAACAAATATCGAAGTAATCATCGTGAAACCGACTGGCGATTAATTCAACGGATGCTCGGCTATGGCCTCCGCCACAAATTTTTAGTAGGTGTTTCACTAATATTATTATTACCATTATCAATTGCAAAAGCAATTCAACCGCTATTAATAGGACAGGCAATTTCTCTGATTTTAGGAGAAAAAACACTGTCATTTTTCCAGCAAATGTCAATAGCTCAAGGATTGAATATTTTAGCTGTTATCTTAATGTGTACAATCATCATACAACTAATATTTAAATCTCTACAAGGTTACTTAGTGGAACAAATTGGACAACAAATTACTACTGATATTAGAAATGATTTATTTAAACACGTTCTTTCCTTAGGAGTACGATTTTTTGATAATACTCCTGTAGGTAAGTTAATTACTCGTCTTACTAGCGATGTTCAAGCTTTAGGAGATGTATTTTCTACAGGTGCTATTGGTATTGTCAGTGATTTATTTTCGATTTTAACCATTGCCATCACAATGTTTAGTTTACAATGGCAACTGGGTTTAATGTTAATATTAATGATGGTACCAGTAACGGCAATTATTGTTTATTTTCAGCAACGATATCGGCAAGCTAACTATAAATCTAGAGATGAGCTTTCGAATTTAAATGCTCAACTGCAAGAAAACTTAATTGGTATTGGAGTTGTACAGCTATTTCGCCGAGAAAAATTCAACTCGGAGTTATTTGAAGTTAATAATCACAGATTTACTAAAGCAGTAGATCAAACTATTTTTTACGATTCGGCTATATCTGCAACCTTAGAATGGATTGCTTTAGTGGCGATCGCCACAGTTTTATTCCTTGGTGGGCGATTTTTCTTAGCAGGAAATCTAGATTTTGGGACTCTATCTTCGTTTATTTTATATGCTCAACGTTTATTTGACCCCTTACGGCAATTTGCCGAAAAATTTACTGCTATTCAAGCTGGATTAACTGCAATTGAACGGATTATCAATCTACTTAATCAAGAAGTTGAAATTATTGATCCGGAAGGAGAAACTAAAAAATTACCTGTTGTTCAATTTAATAATTCTCAAATTGGTGAAATTCGGTTTGAAAATGTCTGGTTTGGCTATAAACCAAATGAATATATCCTGAAAAATCTCAACTTTACTATTAAACCAGGAGAAAAAGTTGCTTTAGTGGGGCCGACTGGTGCAGGCAAAAGTTCTATAATTCGGTTACTATGTCGTTTATATGATGTGAATCAGGGCAGAATTTTAATTGATGGGATTAATATTAAAGATTTACTTCAAGCCGAATTACGAAAATATATTGGTGTAATTATGCAGGATGGTTTTTTATTTTCCGGAGATGTGAAAAGCAATATTACTTTGGGAGAAAAATACTCATTTGCAGAGATTCAAGCTGCAGCTAAAAATACAAATGTAGATAAATTTATTGAAGAATTACCTCAAAGATATAATACTCAACTACGAGAACGAGGAACAAATCTTTCTGGTGGTCAAAAGCAGTTATTAGCATTTGCTCGTGCAGCTATTCGTCAGCCCAGAATTTTGGTACTTGACGAAGCAACTGCTAGTTTAGATGTCGGAACAGAAGCTTTGATTCAATCAGCATTAGAACAACTTTTAGTCAAACAAACAGCTATTATTATTGCTCACAGACTTTCTACGATTAGAAATGCTAATCGGATTTTTGTCTTGAAACGAGGAGAGTTAATTGAGTCAGGTACTCATGAGGAATTATTGCATAAAAATGGTGTTTATGCTGGTTTGTATAAATTACAAATGTTAGGAATTTAATTAATTAATTATAGATACTTTGTTTAATAGGAGAGCTAGCTAAAAGGGTTCTATATAATTTTCAAATATATTGCTACAAACTCTTTGTTTTTTAGGAATTATACTGTTTCATGGAAGTCATACATTCAAAAATTAAAAGCGAGTGGGTAATTCTGAGGTCTCCTCGAAATAAGGACTCACTCAAGACTGTTCAATTGTATTAATTAATTTACTTGAAAGCTATAATTGACAATCATTTCATGCGGATTAGTTTACATAATAGACCTCAAATTATTTATGACATTCTTTTTGATAATTGGTATTAGGTGTGAGGAGTGAGGAGGCACAGGGTTTAGAAGAGGGGAGTCAGGGAGAAGTGCAAATCTCTTGATCTTTTTACAGGTGATTTTATTGTAACTATTGCAGCACAGAGGAAATAATTAATCAATGACAAAAGACTCAAAGCCTTACCAAATATACTTTTAACTTTTAACTTTTGACTTTCCCATAGCGGTACTATCTCTTTTTTAGTTTGATATTAGCCAAGCTCTTATTGCTATAATATTTGCCATTATTGACAGTTGAAATGAGAGAAAAAGTAATATGAAATTTATCAGCCCCAAGGTCGATTATGTCTTTAAAAAAAAATCTTTGGTTCCGAACAAAGCAAAGAGATTTTAATTAGCTTTCTTAATGCCATAATTTATGGGGTAGAGAAAGTGATTCAATCTTTGACAATTGTTAATCCTTATAATCATGGTCAATTAATTAGTTTAAAAGATACTTATTTAGATGTAAAAGCAGTTTTGGTGGATGGTTCTCTTGTGGTGATTGAAATGCAAATAGCCCAGATGACTGCTTTTAACAAACAGGTAGCTTACAACCTAGCTAAAGCTTATGCAAATCAGTTAGTGACAGGAGAAGATTACCCACTACTAAATCCAGCGATCACCGTCACGATTACGGATTTTATCCTGTTTAAAAATACTAAAGATGTGAGCAATCAATTTGTGTTTCAGGAGAAGATAAAAAGTTTGAATATCCCGATGAGGAATTGCAATTAATATTTGTAGAATTGCCGAAATTTAAGAAAGCTTTGTCGGAGTTAACAAGTTTGACTGATCAGTGGATTTATTTTCTGAAAGAAGCTTCCAGTTTGGATGGAATTCCAGATAACTTGGGGGAATTTTTGGAAATAGAAATGGCTTTAAATATTGCTAACCAAGTTAACATGACAGTGGAAGAGTTAGAAATAGTCGAGCGCCGAGGGATGATGTTGCAGGATGAAAAAGGGCGGATAACTTATGCAGAAGAAAAGGATGTCTTAAAGAGGCGATCGCCTTAATCATGCGTCAACTCAAAAAGCGTTTTGGAGAAATTCCAGCAACAATAAGTTATCAAGTTGAAGGCTTGGTTTTAGAAGATTTGGAAACTTTAACAGAGGATATTTTTGACTTTAATAGTTTGGCGGATTTAGAAAGTTGGCTGCAGGAACGTTGCTAGCAAAAAAATCATACTAAATCAGGTTTATACGGGAGGCTAATGACAAGAGTAAGGCAGAAAGCAGAAGGGTTAGGGAGGGTTTGGAAAAAGTACCTTTGCCTCCTGAGGGAGGAGCTACGCTTTCATCAGCGGATTTGGTATCAGAGCTGATTCATAAACTGAGATGAAATCCTGAACTAACAAAGCTTTCATAAATTTAGGCTCTACTACCTATAAATCCTAAAACCTTTGTCTGACAAGGCACTCAGCTTCTTAATATTTACTTGATATAATATAGCGCTACGCATTAAGGTTAGGACATCCCTATGCATGCCTCTTGCCTCTTGTCTCTTGCCTCTTGCCTTTCAACCCAATTTTCGTCCTAACCAAAAAAACGTACTGCTATAAATCAGCTCTCAGATATTCTGTTCAGAGCGATAACTGTATTTTTTTACCAGTACAGACATTTTTTTGAGCGGCAAACTATGTTTAATAGTTTGTGTTATGTTTTCAGGTTTTGTGCTCTGATTCAGTAAGTAATTAGACTAGGCTAAACAGAGATACTTTCTATAACCTGTTGTGGGATATTTTGAAATACAGAATGTGGACAACTAGAATCAATATGACTGGAGAAGCGAGAAAAATGTTGACTCTTTCTGCTTATGGATTGAAAATTCCATCCTCAACCACGATATATAAAATTGGATAGAATTTGGATGGGAATTAAAATTTTCCTTTTGTCTTCAGCATATCTGTCTACTTCAATTATCCTTCAGCTTATCCACATAACCCCATAAACTATAATCACGAACTAACCAACCATGAAAAAAAGCCATCTGACTAGCATCTTCCTGCACTCTTTTATAACGATAAATAATCCTTTCATTGATCATTTGAAGAGCGGTATTTCTATTATTGCCGTTTTCTAATGCTTTCTGAGTAGCACCATCAAATATACCTGTTTGTGGTAATCCTAAAGCCTGTTGGAGAAAAGTTATCGAGTTCTGAATACCAAAATTAACTGCAGTATCAAACATAACTACAGCAAGAGCCGGGTGCATAGTCGCCGATTTGCTATTATCCCAATAACCTTGATAAATTTCCATTAGTTCAAGATCAGACATTTGGGTAACATCTAATGGAGGTAAACCCCTTCTGCGTCGATAGGCATTATATTCAGTTTGCAAAATTCCTTTATAAGTCCTCCCACCTTTATCTGCAGGATGATTACTAAAACCACCTTCAAAATATAGAGTAAAAGCTAAAGCAGTTTCAAATAATTTTTCTTCATAAGTTTCTTCAGTTTTTGCTTGGGCAAGAATCTGATTATTAATACCAATAGGCATTCCCACAATCAAAACTAAAGAAATGATTCCCAGAATTATTTGAGGTTTAGCTATAATTTTTGTTCTGAGTTGATTTAATTTGTGCCAAATCATGGAAATATTAATTTTTTGAGCTAGCTTTGCTCAGAAGAAATAAAAAAGAAGTAGAAAGGATAAAACTGAAACATTAAGTTTTTAATCTTCCCTGTTTAATTGATTTTGCATATATTAGGCTTAACCTCATACACCTTTAAAAAATTAATGCTATTTAATAGTGATCTATCTTTCTCTTGCCTTTGATTTTCAAATATTTTTTTCCAAAAACTCAAGGCTGAAAAGAAGGATGATAGTACCACTACGCGGAAGTACATTATAACAGCTACTACTTAATTGTCCAACTGGGATACAAAGTATGATAAGTTTTAATCTCTAATGAGATACGATTAAAGATTTTTCTGATGAATACTCTTCCTCATTTTTCCGATTCACAAACTCCAAACTTTCAGACATTGACACAACAAGCCGAACTTTATTGCAGCAAAGGGCAATTATCAGAGGCGATCGCTTGTTGTCATCAGGCTTTAAATTTACAACCAGATTGGGCCCCAGCTTACGTCACCCTCGCCAATATTCTTCAAGCCCAAGGTCAAATTTCTCAAGCAATTAGCCTTTACTATCGAGCTATAGAAATTAATCCGGACTTACCTCAAGCTCATATTAATCTAGGCAGTATGTTTTATCGACAGGGAAGATTCTCAGAGGCGATCGCTAGCTACCAAAAAGCGATTCACCTCCAACCCTATCTAGCTCCCGCCTACTGGAATTTGGCAAAAGTGTTAGAGCAGTTAGACAAGTGGGATGAAGCGATCGCCTCTCAACAAAAAGCATTAGAATTAAATCCCAGTTTAGGCGGGGTTGAGTTTAACTTAAGTCAGGGATACAAACTAGCAGCAGAGGGTAAATTAGATGCAGCTATAGTGACTTGGCAAAAAGCAATTAAACGGCAACCAAATTTAGCAGAAGCTTATGCTCAAATTGGCATTATTTTGAGAAACCAAGATAAATTTTATGAGGCGATTCAATATCTGAAAAAAGCTATTGAAATTCAACCTGAATATACTACAGCCCATCAACATTTATGTGGGATTATTAGAGATGGTAATAATTATGCAGTTGCCAGGCAAGTAGTCAATACATATCATCAGAAATGCGGCGAAATAGATCCGATTATGACTGCCATATATATGATTAGCACTTATCAAGTATCTGGCTTAAATGAAATTGCTAAAGATAGGTTTTTGGAACTCGAAGCAAAACTAAAACAAAATCTCACTATAGTTAATCAATTAGTTGAGTTAAAAGCTTTGTATGCTAATTTATTATTTTCTGTTCCCTATCTACGAGATGATATTCAAGCAAATTCTGAGTTATGCAAATTAGTATCTAAAATTTATACCCAACTAGCTCTCAAACCTCAAAATCATCAAGCTTTTCCTAATATTAGTTGGAAAAATCATCGTCCATTAAAAATTGGCTTTATATCCAGTCACTTCAATAGACATTCTGTAGGTTGGTGTAGCCTTGACATAATTCTGGAATTAGGAAAGTTAAACACACAAATATATTTATACTCAACAGAGCGCCTCAAACTAGATGACCAAACTCAGAAATTTAGTCAAGCCGCTACTAAAGTATACTTACCGCGAAGATATCCTAAAGGAGTAGCTGATGTTCAAGAAATTATTTCTAAAATTCAGCAAGATCAAATTGATGTATTAGTAGATATGGATTCTCTAAGCTTACCAGTGAATACAGAAATTTTACATCATAAACCTGCACCTGTTTGTATCTCTTGGTTAGGATTTGACTCCCCTTATATATCCTCAGATAATTATTTTCTCTGTGATTGGCATACTCACCCTCAAGATAGGGAGGGATACTATTTAGAAAAATTGCTCAGAATGCCAGATTCGTTTGTAGCAACTTCTGGTTTTCAAAGAATAGAAACAAATCGAACTAATTTGAGAAAATCTCAGAGAATAGACTTAGAACAAATTGTTTACCTTTGTTTAGCACCAGGCAGAAAATTTAACCGAGATTTGGTGGCAGCACAAGCTGCTATTTTGAAACAAGTCCCTAATAGTATCTTGGTTCATAAAGCTTTGGGAGATTTAGAAGTATTTAAAGCTGCTTATCATCAAGCCTGTAAAGCTGAGGGGATAAGTATTCATCGAGTTAAATTTATGAACAGGTTTGCCACAGAGGAGGAACACAGAAGCGTCTATTCTTTGACGGATATTATGCTTGATTCTTATCCTTATAATGGTGGTACTCATACGTTAGAAGCTTTGTGGTTTAATTTGCCAGTTGTCACCCGCGCTGGAGAACAATTTTTATCCAGAATGGGTTATTCTTTTTTACAAAGCTTAGATATTAAATTAGGCGTATCATGGTCATGGTCAGAATATATTGATTGGGGTGTAAAATTAGGTCAAAATCCTCAGATGCGACAGGAATTTATTGATAAATTAATTCAGTCTAAGGATGCAGAAAAATTAGCACCTTTGTGGAACCCAAGAAAATTCGCTCAAGAATTTTATAATGTGATGGTAGAACTATTCGTTAATTAGAGTTAAAAGTAATTACTATTTAACTCATTATGCTGGCAAAAAGAAGGAAGCATGATAAAAGTAACATAAGGTAAGATAAATCAGGGATTGTTTTGTCACGCCTCAGATTAAATTCTTGCGTAGGATGGG
>JAJEAQ010000187.1 GCA_022822685.1 Trichodesmium sp. jk18x7bins.61 | reverse complement strand
GGGTTTCTTCTAATTTTTCAATCTGAGCAGCAACCTCAGTTAAGCTCTTTTGATTTTCTAGTTGTAGACGAGAAAATTCAGAATCTATGCGAGCAATTTCGTTACCTTCATTTTCAGCAATTCTGGCATAAAGCTCTCTTGCCCAAGCATCCCTAGTATTCTTTAACTGTTCTTTTGCTCTACTAATAGCTACATTTAGACGTTGTTGTTCTGATCTAGCACTTTGTACATCTGCTTGACGAGCTTTAATTTCTCCTTCCCTAGAGTTAATATCTGCTGCCCTAGAATTAATTTCAGCTTGGCGGGTATTTATTTCTCCTTCTAATGTATTTAGCTCGGCTCTGCGAGAATTTACTTCTCCTTCTCTAGCAGTAATATCTGCAAATCGGGAATTAATCTCCCCCATCAGAGTATTTATTTCTCCTGCCCTAGCTTGAATCTGATCTTGTTGACTTAAAATTTCACTTTCCCCTCGGTATACTTCCTGTAGCTGATGTTTTTGTTGTAGTTCAGCGATCGCTCCTTCTTCCACTAAAGGTGATATTTGGTCTAGAATCTCTTCGTTAGAACCTAATATTTGTCGAGACTTATTTAATTGTCCTTTTGCTAACTCTAATTGTTCTTGGGAATATTGTAATTGTGCTTGACTATTTTTGAGCTGTCCTTTGGCAAATTCTAGTTGTTTTTGTGTATTATTTAACTGCTCATTTGCATAAGTTAGCTGTTGTTTACTATTAATTAATTGTTGTTTAGCAAACTCTAACTGTTGTCTAGCATATTGCAATTGGTCTCTAGCTACTCTTAATTGTTCTAGAGCTGCTTCTTCTTGTTCTTCTGCTTGTTGAAGTTGTTTTTCTAGCTCTTTAATCTGTAATTCAACAGTAGCTACACGAGAATTATATTCGGCTTTAGAATTAATATATAATCCTCGTAGACTAGGAGCTATCTCCACAAAACCACCTCTATTCAAGTACAGTTCATCAATTAGAGCCTGGTATGTTTGGTTTTCTGATATCCTGGTTTGTCGCTGTTGGGCTAACTTTTGTAGGTCTGGAGGTAAAGCTGTAGGCACTTTCCCATTTAGCACATCTTCATAAAATTGATTTTCTCTTTTGAGAGTTTCTCTTAATTCTTTCAAGGAAGATAAGTCTGCACTGGGAGCAGTGGGGCTAAAAGTTAGCAATGGTTGATTTTTCTCGACGCGATCCCCATTTTCGACGTGCAGTCTCACTACATTCCCACTGGCAGGAGCTTGTACATCTAGAGACCCATCTTTTAGTTCTAATTGGCCAACTGCCGGAACTGATTGGTCAATCTCAGCAAAGTAAGCCCAGATGATGGCTGAACTGGTAATTAACATAATCATCCAGAGAAATAGCCGAGACAATATGGCTGGTTTCTCTAGAATTACTGATTGTTCGTTTAAGGATGCAGATCTACTATTCATTTTTTCTTAGTTGTTCATTTATAACTTTTTTATAGGTATTAAGTCAACTATTTCAGTTCCTAGATGTTCCATTCCATGCTAGCTAATTTATTTTTTTTATGCAGTTTCTTTTGTCCTAATTATTGTTGAGCTTCTTGTTGTTGATATAGACAGAAATAACGTCCTTTCACTGCCATTAATTCATCATGGGTGCCTTGTTCTACTACGGAACCTTTATCCATCATAATAATTGTATTTGCATTTTTTACTGTTGTTAAACGATGAGTAATAAAGAAGACTGTTTTATTTGCAAAAGCTTCTGCTAAATTATCACAAACTTGCCGCTCTGAACTGTAATCTAAGGCGCTAGTTGCTTCGTCTAAAATCAACAATTTTGGATTTTGTAGAACTGTCCGAGCGATCGCGATTCTTTGCCTTTGTCCTCCTGATAAAGATGCTCCTCTTTCACCCACTGTTGTGTTATAACCATTAGGCAAATTCATAATAAAATCATGAGCCACTGCTATTTTAGCTGCCCTGACAATTTCATCAGTTGTCGCATCTGGATTGGTCAAAGCAATATTCTCTTGAACTGTACCATTAAACAGGAGAGTATCTTGCAAAACCACCCCTATTTGACGACGCAGTGAATATAATTCTACTTTTTGAATATCGTATCCATCAATAAAAATTCGACCCGAAAGTGGTGGATATAAGCGCTGCAATAATTTCATCAAAGTACTCTTGCCTGAACCACTCAAACCGACAATTCCCACAAAAGAACCTTCAGGAAACTCCAAGTTTACATTGGCCAATTGTAAAGGTCCGCTTTGAGCAAATCGGAAGGAAACTTCCTCAAATTTAACACCACCATTAATCGGTGGCATATCAATATTATTCCTGTCTTCTTCGTCTACTTCTGCCTCAGTATCTAACACGTCTCGTAGTCGTTCAATCGACATTCCCACTTCTTGGAAACTCTGCCAAACACTCACGAAACGTAGCAATGAACCTGTCACATTACCTGCAATAATTCGGAAGGCAATTAATCCCCCTATCGATAACTGATTATCAATTACTAAATAAGCACCAACCCACAAAAGAGCTAATCCTGAAAGTTTATTTAAAAAGCTACTAATTGAACTGGAAGTAGTTTGAGTCAAAACCGTATTAAAACTGGCGGTCATAAACTTAGCATAACGAGCTGACCATTCCCAGCGAGACCGTAATTCCAGGTTTTGGGCTTTTACAGTTTGAATTCCATTGAGCACCTCTACCAAGTAAGACTGAGAATCAGCATAACGTTCAGCTTTTTTCCGCAGCAACCTTCTGACAATTGGGGAGTTAACCAAAATAATCCCAGCAAAGAAAGGCACACCTGCTAAAGCTACCGCCGTCATTAAGGGGTTAATGGCCAACATCACAGCAATATAAATTACTGAGAATACCGCATCCAAAACTACAGTTAAGGCTGTACCTGTCAGGAAGTTGCGGATATTAGCCAATTCCCCAATTCTGCCTGTTAAGTCTCCCACCCGGCGATTATCAAAGTATTTGAGTGGGAGACGGAGTAAGTGGTCAATTACTTCTGAGCTGAGTTTGACATCTATGCGGTTAGTAGTATCCACAAACAAGAAAGTGCGCAGACCACTTAATAAAGCCTCAAACAAGGCCACCAATAACATCAAGATGCCCAGAATATCCAAAGACTCAATGTTACGCTGCCCCATGACTTTATCAATAATCACCATCGTCATCAGAGGGTTGACTAAGCCAAATATCTGTACGAAAAATGAAGAAATCAACACCTCAATGAAGACTGTGCGATGCTCCATCAGAGAGGGCAGGAACCACCAAAAACTAAACTGTTCTTTCTGTTCTGTTTTTGGTGCTTGGAGTAGTAATATTTGTCCTGACTCTCCCCAGATTTCTGCAAACTGACCTGGTTTGAGACGACTTAATCCTGATTCGGGGCTACCCACAACAATTTCTTGTTCGCTGATACTGTAAAGCACAACCAAAGTGTTTTGCCACTGAATTAAAGCTGGTGCCTTGAGCCTAGGAACTGATGATGCTGGCACTTGTACCAGTTGGCCTGTCAATCCCATCATTTGAGCGATCGCCCCACAAGCTTGTAGAGAGATTCTACCCGCGGTTCGGATTTGATTATCTAGCACCCGCCGAATCACATCCCGACGAAATTTGAGACGAAGATGTTTAGCTAGCATCTGAAAGCAAGCTAAAGGAGTAGCTACTTCTCCTTTGGCTCGAAATATGGGGTATTTTTTTGCCGATTCGACTTCTTGAGTAACAGTTGGCTCAGGGGGGCGTGCTGGCGCTTGGGGGACCATAGATAAATCCATGGGCACTACTTCAGTGATTTCTGCGCCATTTTCTGTAGTGGTTTCTTGAGCTTCCTCTTGATATTTTTGTTCAGGGAATCCTAGAATTCTTGCCCCTTTAGTTCCTTCAATTTTTAAAGTTTTACCTACTCCATCCAAAACCACATTACTACCAGGGGGAAAATCTCCTATCACTCCACTACTGACTAGCCAAATTTTTTCCGAGTCAAGGATAGATGCTAATTCTTTGGTTTTTGTATCTCCTTTGGGTAGGTTGACTACTACAGTATTTTGGGTCACATTTTTCGCTAATTCTTTCAGGTTTCCACTTACTTCAGCTCTTCTGGCAAATTCTTGGCTGAGTAACTCAAATACTTCACTTACTGCTGGGCAATTCAGAAAGGCTGCGCCAAATTCTGGCTCTGCTTCTAATATTGCCAAGAAGTCTGCTGCGGGTAAGGTGACTGCGATTAAATCTGTTGAGGCTAGTGCTGTTTCACAAGGCATACCCCGTAGCAATCCCGCCCAACCCAGGATTCCCCCTGGCCCTACTAATTGTAAGCTGATGTGACGTTGCGATCGCTGGTCATATCCTAATACCCGCGCCTGGCCTTGATAGATGATTGCTATCTGAGTCGGCATTTTTTCCCTTTCAAATAGTGGTTGGCCAGTACGGTAGCCTAGTAGTTGACACTTTCCCACTAATTGAGTTTTCAGGGCATTTTCTGAAAGTCGATTAAATGGTGGCTTTTCTGCCAGAAATTCTTGTACTTGTGTTCTTGATATTGTCGAAGAAGTAGCCATCGAGTTTATTTTATTTCACTCTAGTTGTGGAATAGATATTGATTTTCCCTGATTTATTTATATATAGCGTTTCTCGGACTCTGCCGGTACATTAGCAGTGCTGTATCTGGCTATCTATAGAAAAAATATTTTGATTTGATTCGGAGTGCCTACCTCACCTGAGCCTATAACCAATAGATTCCTACTGACTACTGATTACTAAAGCAGTAGATTTTTGTACCTCACCAAGGCTGAGAACTGCTATATATGGGTTACTTGCTCTCACCACTCCTAAACTTTTACATCTGAACGTAGTGGCTTGAGGGTCCCAATTTTTCCTATTTGTTCTCTGACCCAATTTTCAAACAATTCGTCTATCAAAGTTCGACGCATTGAGTCATCAAGCTGTGCTGGGATGAATTTCTCTAACCTAATAATTACCGTCCATTCTGTTAAAGCACGTGGCGCCCATATTTGACCAGGTTGACTTACTGATAAAATTTTGCCTATAGCTGGGTGTGGTTGACTCAGGGAAACTGGCCCTAACAAGCCTCCTGTCCGTCCTTCTGGACCTTCGGAATGTTGGCGAGCAACTTCTGCAAAGGTTTGTTCTCCTTCTACTATACGAAAATACAGTTCCTGGGCTAGTCCGGAATTTTTTGTCCGAATCAGAGAGTACACTACTTGGTCTAGACTACTTTTACGAGTCAGAAAATACCTTTCTACTTGATTACTCCAAGTTTGTTTCTTAAATTCTTCTATTAATATAGGCCTAATTGCCATTTCTTCTAGTTGTTCTT
>JAJEAQ010000144.1 GCA_022822685.1 Trichodesmium sp. jk18x7bins.61 | reverse complement strand
TTCTGTTTGTTTGTTTTGCTCAAATCCTTGATTAAATACAATTTATCCTTGAGGATTTAATTGTAATATTAAGTTCAGTTTTTGATTAATAAAAAGGTTATTAATTGAATTAAAATCAGTTAACTTGTCTATTGCTAAGTTAGTATCAGATTTTAGTTTATGCCCATTAACTAGCTTTTTCGATAAGAAAAATATAGTATTTTGTTTCCCTATTGTAGATAAATTGGACAACTCACCATCTAATTCATTTAATGCTCTTGCTACGTCTTGGCGAACATAATTCACCTCCAAATCTTGGAAGTCATAAAGCAACATCATTGATACTGTGGCACACAATACCACTATGAGATTGGCGATCACGGTACTAATAACTATAAGTGTCTTTTGACGAAGTTTCATCTGGTTGCTGAATATGAATCATATTCAGCAACCAGCCACAAATTTCCATAACTCTGGTTGGAGTAGAAAAATTGTGGAGCAGGTGCTTGTTTTTCTCTAAGAACTACTACCCTAGGCATGATTGTGTATAAAAATTTTACTTCCTTAAATAGTTTCCTGATTACAGCCTAGCAATTTCCAACGACAGAATGTATAAATATCCCCAGATAATTATCAGGATTTTCTCAGAATCGATAGCTAAGTTAAAGACAATTGTAGTTTGAGTATTTTTTAACAAAATTAAGTCAAAATGAATTTTCTGATTAAATGGCCCCGAAATCTCCGACTAGGGCAATGGAAATTTGCTCCATCTTCTTTACAAACTCGCCTAACAGTTAGTATTGCAGTATTTTCAGTATTAGGATTAGGTAGTGTGGCTTTATGGACGAGTTGGAAGATGCAGCAATTACTAATAGCAAGTCACAAGCATAACATTGAGCAGATAGCTGAACGTTTTCCTCAAGACATTGGAATGTATGGCAAAATATGGTATACAAACGAAAGTTTACAGAAAGCTATTGATAGTCTAACATTAGCTAATGTCTTTATCTGGGTCAAAAGTCAGGATGGAACTCTTCTGGCTCAATCAGAAAATTTGCAGAATGATAGAAACCACTTCATTCTCAAATCTATGAATGAAATGCCTCTCAAGCCCCTAGTATATCCAATTAATGGACGCCATTTTGTGCTTTGTAGTGGGCCATTAACTCTGAATGGGATGGATGTGGGAAAACTTTATATTGCTCTAGACATTAGTCGGGATCAAAAGATATTAGTGACAATGGTAATGAGTTTGAGTATGGCTAGTATCTTAGCAATTATGGGAGTGACACTGGCTATAGCTATTTATATACAGCGTTCCCTCATACCTCTACGTCAGATTAGTCAACTTGCTGATAATGTTAATGCTGATGATTTGAATCGAACAACAGTTTCTTTAGAACGTGCTCCTAGCGAAGTTAGAGAGTTGGCTAGAACTTTGGATACAATGTTGGGCAGGTTATCTGACTCTTGGGAACAGCAAAGGCAGTTTGTCAGTAATGTTTCTCACGAGTTAAGAACTCCTTTAACTATTGTTTCTGGATATCTTCAAAGTATTATGAGACGAGATAATAATTTGACAGAGACTCAGAAAGAGGCGATTGAAATAGCTTCTGGGGAAGCGCAACGCACCATTGAATTGTTGAAAGATTTACTGGAATTAGCTAGAGCAGATAGTGGCCAAATACACCTTCATACGGAATCGGTAGTGCTAAATGATGTAGTAGCTGAAGTCGTAGAAATGGCCAAGCAGTTTAGCGATCGAGAAATTATTATGAGGTGGGGCAATGGAAGTAATTTTGTTAATTTAGGAAAAATATTTAATCAGAATCAAGATGTGGCTACTACAGAAAAAAATAATTTAGTTTATAGCTATATTTGCAACTCTAAGAAACAAAATTCAGAGATTGATATCGAGAGTGATTCTGTTGGTAGTAGATTAAGTTCAAAATCAAAAAAAATTACTCAGGTAGTGGAGAATAATGTTCCTTTATCCACAAATTTTTCGTTAATCGAAGTGATAGTAGATCGTAATCGCCTGAAACAAGTATTGCTCAATTTAATTGATAATGCTGCTAAATACTCTGAAGCAGGTTCTCCTATAATATTAAACTTGTATCAACAAACTGGTGAAGCAATAATTCAGGTATGTGATCAAGGCCAGGGAATTCCTTTGTCACAACAAGCTAAAATTTTTGAACGTTTTTATCGAGGAGATGAAGCGAGAAATCGTTCCGGTAGTGGAGCAGGTTTAGGTTTGTCTATTGTCAGAACTTTGGTAGAAGAAATGGGCGGAAGCATTAAAGTTTATTCAAAGTTAGCTCAAGGTAGTGTCTTTACAGTTAAGTTCCCGGTAAAAAAATAGCTTTTTTCACTTTTTAAATCTGGTTGTTTTGCCGAGTATTGCCTTGCGCTTGTGCTTGACGTGGAGTATGGGCGATGCCGGAATTTTAACTGTCGTGAAGTAAGCATTCAGCTGTCAGTTATCAGCCGTCAGCTATTAGAGGAGGAGTTAGTATGGAGAGACTTCAGAGAGTTAAAAGTATGGGTAAAAGCACATCAGCAGCGACTTAAGGTTTTATCGAGTCACATCTACATTTCTTACCCAAGAGTTGTATGGGTTGACAAGTCAAGTTCGTCGCTCTTGTGCTTCAATCCCTGCAAAAATAGCAGAAGGATGGGGTAGAAATGGAGATGCAGAGATATCTCGTTTTTCTCAAATTGCTATGGATTGAGCTAGTGAGCTTGAATATCATCTTTTAGTTGCTTACGACTTGAATTTAATTGAATCTTCGGAATACCAATCCCTTGTTGAAAATATGCTAGAAGTTAAGCAAATACTTACTTCATTCATTAAAAAGCTGAGGGCTGACAGCTAATAACTGAATGCTGACGTCGTGAAACAGAAGATATCAAGCCATCCCAAATTATCAATAATGGAAGGTAATACTATTTATAAACTCAAACTTCGGTTATCTAAAGCCATCAGCAAACTAAAATTAATACAGATATTAACGATATTTTTGGGCTTATTTGGATTGTGGATAGTATGGGATTTTTCAACTAACATACTAGCTAATTTTTTATGGTTTCAAGAACTGAATTATTTACCTGTATTAATAACTAAGTTGCAAACTGAAACTCTGCTTTGGATAATTACTTTTCTAGTTACAGTCGGGTTTTTTTTAGCAAACCTGAGACTTGCTAGTATCTGGAAGTATCCAAAAAATCACGATCAGATAACTGAAGCAGATGCAGAAATGATGCTAATTCCTCCAGTTACTATGTCGCCATCAAGTAAACTGCGTATTGAAGCGCCACTAGGGTTAGGCTGGTTGTTATGTGTAGTATTAGGATTAATCTTATTAGTAGGACTAATTCTGACTCATTATATTCAAGTATTTACTCATTACTTGTCTCCTGATTTCCCAGTTGCTAAAGTATCCCCACAAATTCCTTCAGCATTTGATATAGAGTCAATTTGGCAAATAGTTAGTCAAATCCCATCTAAATGGTGGTTGTTATGGTTATTCATTGCACTATTTATAGTTGTGATGATTAATCCTATATTCTGGTTGAGTTTATTTGCTATAACACTAAGTTTAGTTTTTAGTTTTATTCTTTCCAGTCATTGGGGAAATATATTACAACTATTGAATGCTACTCCCTTTGGTAAAAGTGAAGATTTATTTCATATAGATATCGGCTTTTATGTTTTCCAACTTCCTGTTTTGCAATTATTAAAGTTTTGGTTTGTGGGGTTATTTTTATACGCATTGATTGCTTGTACACTGATATATTTATTGTCAGGAAATAGTTTAAGTAAAGGCAATTTTTATCAATTTTCTAAACAACAACAGCGACATATTCATGCTTTGGGTGGGGGTTTTATATTGACCATAGCATTTAGTTACTGTCTGGCTTGTTTTGAATTACTTTACTCTCAGCGCAGTGTCATCTATGGTGCAGGTTATATCGATGTTAAAGTTCAGTTTCCTGTAGATCTGTTTTTGGCTGTTTCAGCATTATTAATTGCATTCTTTCTGTTTTGGCAAGCAATTTTTTCTGTTAAAATTATCCATCCTTATATTGAAGCAACTCTTCAGTTTCCACCCTTGACTCGAAGCAGGAAAAGACAAAAAAAAGTCACTGCTAAATTATTTGCTAATAGCTATTCATTAAAGGCAATATTCACATGGTATTTAACAATAGCAGTAGTAGCTGGATGGCTATTACCAGAAATTTTGCAAATGGTAATTGTACAACCTAATGAACTAGAACGAGAAACACTCTATATTAAACGTAGTATTAAATTTACTAGAGAAGCATATTTTGATCTAGATAAATTAGAAGTAAAACTATTTAATCCAGATAATCAACTCACCTATACTGACTTAATCAATAATAAATTAATAATTGACAATATTCGCCTTTGGGATACAAAACAAATTTTACAAACTAATCGACAACTACAGCAAATTAGACCATATTATGAATTTAAAAATGCTGATATAGATCGCTATACATTTCTGAAAAAACAAGAAGAAAGAACAAAAGATGACCAGACTGAGAAACAACAAGTAATTATTGCAGCTAGAGAGCTAAACTATGAATCTGTACCTGAGCCAGCACAGACTTGGGTGAA
>JAJEAQ010000404.1 GCA_022822685.1 Trichodesmium sp. jk18x7bins.61 | reverse complement strand
CTTGCATCGCAACTACAAGCAAAGTTTTTTTATACGCAATTAAGTGAACATGATACTAGAGGCAGATTTGGAAGCAGTACATGGGTTTAGAAACGGATTTAGTATGAAAAATATTAATTTTTGTTATTGCAATTAAATTACCTGAATCCTGATTTTTTTAGTTCCTACGCTGATTTATAATAATTTTATACAGCTTTAACTACAAATAATTTACTCAATATATATAGAGAATGTTACATCATTTTTATATTAATTTTTAGGCCTGATTCTATAAGTAATTAGACTTTTTATATGTCACATTTTCTGCTTAAAATTGAAGTACTAAATGTGGTCGTTATGCTACTTATTATTCTACAAATTGAAGTACAGAGTCTGAATTTTACTATTCTGAGAAAATACAAATTATCCCTTTTTCCTCTGCTATCTAGAAAGTTACTCCTCAATAACTGATCGCAACTTGGTTTCAAAATGTGTAGCATAACCTAACACTTTTGTAACTTTTTATGACCTCTGTTAAGCTGGATTTGAGGGGATGAACATATATTCCTGAAGAAAAATCGATTAATCTGCTTGCCCACTAAAAGATATAAAAAGTCGATTTGTTCTTTCTGTGGCTACCATCAGGATTTATTACTTACCCAACTGAAAACTTATCTGGAACAGTTATTGCCCTGGAGGCTTAAGAGACTGCTTATAAAATCAATATTAAGATAGCTAGAGTGTTTAATTTTGATGGCCTGTGGCGGACAATTAAAATTTAAACCCCGCCTTACGGGCGGGGTTTAAATGAGGAGATATTTCCGCCTCACCCATCCTACGCCAGAATTTAATCTGAGTTTTACAAACAATCTCTAAATAAACTTTTCGACCTATCGTTTTTTTTGCAGAATTATTCGTCCGTTTCTGGCCTTCAATGAAATTCAACTATGCTTATTTTTTTGCTTGTGATTTACCTAGTAAATTTACTTAAGAAGGAAAATGAATATGAATCAACAACTAAATCTAGTGCTTCAACACGACCGAAAAATTCAAAAACTTGGTTCAATTTATACCGTACGAAATCCTAAAGATACTAATCATTTAGAACGGCGACAACAACAACCTGCGATTGGTTTACCCATGATTAAAATTGCTTTAGTTTATGGTAATAGAAAGTTTAGTTATGGAGCAGTTACTTATACTTTGACTGATAAATATCTACGCCGAACTCCTTATAATAGGTTTACAGATGCGAGGATTGCGAGTTGTCTGCGCTCATGGATTACCAAATCCTCAAATCATGACTGCGTATTGGCATGATAAAACTAAGCGTAAAGTTCACAGATAGATGTTTATTCATCTGTAATCTATTAACTCAAAAATTTAGAGAACTTGATAGTAATTATTGGACAGATAACTTAGTTAAACTCGCTCAAATGGTGTTTGTTAATAATAATTTCAAAAATAATTTATCTTGGTAGACTACTAGACTTGCTTGAGCCATTGCGAGGGTTGAATGGCCTCATCCCACACGCTGAATCTGTAGCATAAAAAGTAGTACAAAAACCAGAGATTCTCTAAGTATTTATACTATGTAAATTATCTTTATTGGCCTTCGTTAGAGGCCAATCATAAAGACAATATTAAATATAAATACTTGATTGATTTCTGCAATAAGTAATTTTCCCAGGTAGGCGGTATGCCATGCCTCCTGGCTCCTGATGACTGAAGTTTTATACAACATTATGAAGTACAGAATGTAGGATACTCGCAAAAAAAAAACTTAATTTTTGATGCAGCTCAAATACTTTCAACCCTTATTCAAAAATTGGTTTAAGGCGCTTATCGCCCTGTGAGCTTCGCTCCCGAGTTAACTACTTGACAAACCTTAAAACTGATAATGGATTGGAAGTGATAGACTTGATCGATCGCGAGAATAAAATTTTAGATGCAGGGTGTGGTACTGGTTTAGTGGGTATTGCGCTGAAGCAAAAAGGTTATGAGAGTGTAGATGGATTTGACTTATCTGAAGAAATGATCAAAGTAGCAGCAGCGACTGGTGTCTACAAATCTCTAAATAGTGGTATCGATATGACCAAAAAAAAATGAGGTCTACGAAGATAACCAGTACGATGTTACAGTTTGTTGCGGTGTATTTACTCTAGGCCATGTGCCACCAACTGCGTTGTCAGAGATCATCCGAGTTACCAAACCAGGGGGTTGGGTAGTAGTAAGTACCCGCAACAGTTATTACGAAAGTAGCAACTTCCAAGAAGTTTGCGCTCAATACCAACAAAAGAATAAAGTCAAACTGGTAAGCTGTGTGAAAGATGCTTCATATATTGCAGAAGAAGGGGCACATGATTGGGCTTTTACAGTTTGCTAACCGCTCAACTTTTATAGCCGCCATCAGAAATCAGATGTGAGAAACTGAGCTGATTAACTAGAACTGTTACCTGTTCAGACTGAAAAAGCTATAGAAAGCAAGTCATAGAAAGTCTTTGAAAACTGAAAAACAAATCAGAGGATCTAACCCCTATGACGTAAATCTTTCAGGGATTTTTTCTTTTCAAAGGCAACAAGCCTACTGACAAAAGGGTTTCGGCCTTGATGAAGATAGAGACCTATTCTGGCTGCCCTGAAAAGTTTACCATCTCAGGGATTTACTTTGTCGATCATGTTTTGTCAGTACACTAGGTTTTTGAGTAACTCAAAAACCTAGGGTGATCCTATGTTATACTTTGTCCGGACCATGAGTGATAAATTAGTTTTATGAAGAGTCTATCCATAATCTCTTTGTCAGAATTAGAAAAAGAGAGAGAGAAATAAAAAAAATTGTACGATGTCTGCTATAAACATGGTTTTTTCTATCTAAAAGAACATGGAGTTTCCCCAGAAGTAATTAATCAAACTATCGAAGCATCCCGAAACTTTTTTGAGTTACCTGAAGATATCAAACTAAACTACCGTCAAGACATCCAAACAGTTTATCCTAAAACTTCAAGAGGTTACGTTCCTTTGTATGGAGAATTTCTGAATAGAGAAATTGGATTTGACCCCAAAGAAATTTTCGATTTAGGTATAGAGAAACCCGAATCTGATCAACCTTTTACGGGTTCGACTGTTATACCTGATGATCAGACCGCTCCAGGCTTTGCCAGCTCTCATTATCAGTTACAGCATGAAATAATGACCAAAGTATTTCCTAAACTATTAAAAGGATTAGCTTTAGCTTTAGGATTAGAAGAAAATTGGTTTGAGAGATTTTTTACAGATCCAGTATTAATACAGCGCACAATTTATTATCCGGCAGGTTTTGGCAAGGCAGGAAAACACACTGATAACGGAATTTTGACAGTCTTAATTCAAGAATACTTTCCACAGCCTTCTTTGAGAATTCATACTCAAGAAGAATGGATAGATGCTCCCTGTATAGAAGATGCGTTTGTGATTAATTTAGGGGATATGTTACAAATGTGGACAAAAGGTTTATTTGCCAGTACACCCCATGAAGTGATTCATCATAATTCTGCTTCAACTCGGATATCAATTCCATTATTTTTTTTATCCCAATATTGATACTATAATCGAACCTTTTGGCACTGAAGAAAAAATTAGTTCTAAGGAAGTAATGTTGAACAATTTTGTGTCGATTTGGGAAACCCATGAAGGAGGAGGAAGGGCTAGAGAATTAATCTAGTTAAAGATTGGTGAACTGAAGTAGAGGATTTGTGTAGAAATCACCTGAAGATTTTTTGTCTGTAAGCTAGAACAAGAATGGAATCGTTAATAAATCAAATTACTGTATCTCAAGAAGAGCAACGATTTTTTTCAGAGAATGGATTGATCAAACTGAAACAAATCTTGACAAGTGAAACTATCGAAGGATTACGCAAGCTAACCTCTCATAGCAATCAATTGAAAAAACTCCTAAGCTTTACTCTGGGGAGTTTTATAAAATTGGTTATGACGTTGAAGAAGCGAGCACACATAATATCTTTTCTTCACCGAATTTTCAAAATGTTATGAAACAATTAACAGATGGGGAAGTAGTTTTCATGCAAGGAATCGGATTTGAACTCAAACCAAATCAAAAGGGATTCCCTTGGCATAATGATATTTATTCCTTTTGTTACATCATGCCAGAGGATTTAGGGTATACCCTCTGGATTCCACTCTATCCGATTAATACCAATAATACCATCTTATAAACAAATGCTATACTTGAAAACAGGGATAACTTACGATTAAAATAGCTAAAACCAATAATTAATATTGATTAACTCCAGCAAATGATATGCAATAAACAGAGAGTAAAACTAAAGCAATGTTTTTTTAAAATTGGTATAACCAACACGAAGGATTGGCTTATGTGTCTCGCAAAGTCTATTCTGTGCGTGAGTATTTTGCTCTGGTTTACCAATTAGCAAAGCACGAGAAATTTTCTGAGTTTTGCCAAACGGAAGATTTTAAGAGTTTCAACTTTCAGTATGCGTCTAAGGTTGAAAGTTTGGTTTTGGAGAAGAATAAAATAAAAAATGACTTTGAAGTCGGTGATGCAGTTTTGCTAGACAAATTTGTTTGGCATAAAGGCTGTCCCTTAAAAGAGGGAGCATTGCCATCGAGAATGGCATACGTGATGCGTTTTGCTGATAGTCAAGCTCCCTACTCAAAAGCTCTATCTAAAGGGGTGTACTTCATGCTAGAAGCTATCGGTAAAGATATTCAAAGTGACCTTGGCTATCAACTGGCTAATCTGCTTGACGATGGTGACACTATTTCCAAATTGCCAAAAATATCTATCTATCATTAGCTTGACATACTCACTCCGTGGCGCTGACGCGACAACGCGGGATTCTTCTTGAGCCTGTCGCCGACATGAAAGATGTAATTTTGATATCTGGCCCTTGAGAATTCCCTAGGCAATGGAATGTTCTCTATTTGATCATCTGTTTTGAAATTAAGAGCACCTATGTTCAGACTTTCTAAAAAACTTTCAATCAATACAAGCAGAAATTATTCTCAGTCAGCCATATCTCCACATCCTCTATAAACACAGATTCTATT
Source organism: Trichodesmium sp. jk18x7bins.61 (assembly GCA_022822685.1). GTDB lineage: Bacteria > Cyanobacteriota > Cyanobacteriia > Cyanobacteriales > Microcoleaceae > JAJEAQ01. Next base: position 580 of record JAJEAQ010000404.1, on the reverse strand, counting down.
TCATCATTCAATAGGCACCCATCTACCACTGTGAGGAGTCTCTCCCTGACTCCCTGGAGATGAGTAAAATTTTTTTTATAATTAGTACTCTCCCTATGGGGGACAGTTTTACACAAACACGACTGCGCTCTTCTTTTGTGTTCCCTGCATTTCCCCCATCGGGAGCTGTGATTGTTCTGTAGTCATGATGATTTTTGTCTGAGGGGAAGTTATTTCTATTATATTAGGCGCCTGTGTGGTTATCTATGGTGGTTTTGTCTAGGGGAATGACATTGGGAATAAATAGAGTATAGGTTGTTTTGTCTAGGGGAATTATTTAGGGAACTGGTTTGATGTCTGCTAATTGAATGGTTGACGATCCTACATAACCATGGGTTATGTAAGGATGTTTGTTTCTTTTTTTTCTTTTTTTTGTGTAGGGATGGAAGAAGTTGTCTTTTTTTTGTGTAGGGATGGGATTCTATGTTCAGGGATGTTTTGTCGGTTGAGTCTGATGGTAGTACTGATATATTGGGGGGATGAGGGTTGATTGGTGTGGGTGTGCCTTGATTCTAGTGAGATGTTTCTGCTGATTTATATT
>JAJEAQ010000058.1 GCA_022822685.1 Trichodesmium sp. jk18x7bins.61 | reverse complement strand
GCCATCCTTAGCGGGTAGGACTAGGCCTGGCGGCTTCACCTACATTCTTAACTCAGTTATCCGCCATGTGTGGGTTACATGGGCTGGACTCTAGTCATACACCTTTAGTTGCTAAAGGTTCCTACTAGAAACGAACCGCACTAATCTACCAATTATGGAAGATGCTGACTGATGTCTCAAGTTAGTTAAACATGGACGAATTTATCTAGTTAATCGGTTAGTACATACTAGCGATCGCCGTGTGGCTAAGTGGGGATTTTTCCAAGCAACTCTCATCTATCTATTTATTGGTTTTTTGTGGGGTTTTGGTGTCTCACCACACTATCTTAAAAGTTTCTATGAAGATATTCGTTGCTCAAAATCTGCCTCATACTAAATCCGGCGATCGCTAGCGAACCCCAACAGGCTAACCTGAGAGTTGGGTTTTGTACCTCAACCCTCGAAACCTACAACCCCTGTTTATCCGCCCTCCCTCTCCCTTTCCAAGGCAGTAGAGGGGATTATCCTTTGAAAGGAGGGAGTAAAGTAATATCCTTTATATCGGGTAAGGTTGCCTCCCCCAGTCGGAGCTTTCATGGAGCCGACAGGCGACCTGAATGAGGATTACTCCTGTTCCCTCCCCTTTGAACCGTGGGTGACAGTTTCCCATCACAGGGATCAAGCCTTACAAACAGCTAAACAATCCAAGGTTTTTGAATGTACCTGTTGCCTCCAAGAGTCTGCGCTTTCTGATGTAGCTTTAGCTAAAACCCTATTAGCTTCCCTACATGAATATGACACCCTCTGTGCATATGGATCAGATTCTCCTTGTCATCAGTTCCTCCTTCCTTCACAGGTATTATGTGATGGGTTTCTATTTCTTCAGAGTTGAATAGGCTGTCTCCACAAATCAGGCATTTCCAGTTTTGTTCTTTGGCAACCAGTTCATATTTAGAACCTTTGGCCCAGTAGTTTTTCCCTTGTTGCCTCCCCCAGTCGGAGCTTTCTGATGTCGGCGACAGGCTCAACGCTTTCGGCCATGTCGTCTTTCATGTAGCTTTAGCTAAAACGGCTGTCGCCGACATGAAAAGGTTTATGATTGTTCAAATTCAGAAAATAGTGAAGCAATAACTTGACTTTGGTTGATGGTACGACTATTTTCTAAAGCTGTTTTTAATACAGATATTGCTAATCCTGGTAAAACTTGAGATTCTGTAATTCTTTTACTACCACCATCAGCTATACTAAAAGCGATAATATCTACATTTTGTACATCAACTATCCAATATTCTTTGACTTTTAAATCTTCATAGAGTAATCGTTTTTCTCCTTTATCATCAGCGAGTGAAGTGTTGGCTATTTCTATGGCTAAATCTGGGGGAGGGTATGTTTCTAAATTGATAACGGAAGTTCCCCACGGAATAATATTTGCATTGTCACCTATGTAGTAAGAAATATCTGGTTGTGCCTCTTGAGAGCCGATTTTTCTGTAACTACAATTAATTAAACTGTTGCTGTCGATATTTTTGATGCTACAAAAAATACTAATAGCTGTGGCCGTGAGTGAATTATCCCTGGCATGATCGTGACCTACAGGTGACATTTCTATTCTCAGTTTTCCCCTATAATAATAAGACTTTGCTTCAGTATACATAGGATTTTCAAGAGTTTGGATATATTCATCCCAAGTTGCTGAAATCCATGTATCGTTTGGAATTTTTATTTGTAAGTTTGACATATATATTGAGTGACTAATTTATAGTTTTTACTAGGTCGTTTTTAACGACCTTCCTAAAGTTTGAGGCTCTGGAAGTGTTTGACCTTCTACTAATGATGATTCTATCAAAAGTTCTAATACTTCCTGAGCATTTTTGAAAGCTTCTTGATAAGTCTCTCCATGAGTATGACAAAATTATCCCCACTCTCGAAGAGTTACAACACAGCATTTATCTTCTTCTGACCATTGAATAATAATTGTATATTTCATTCTTCTGTCTCGTTTTTGGCTAGATGGCGTTGGCGAAGCCAAGCGGCAGCTACATCGCTACTAAAAAAACTATTCAAATAATCCTGGTTTGTAGTTGCGATGCGGCGCCCTCATTCAAGCTATAGCCTAGTTAGGGAACTGCAAACTTTATTAATTCCTCTTAGTTGGAAAACCTTGATTAGACAAACTTTTTAGCCCACATTTCGGCGGAATGTGGGTTTAAATTTCTCAAAACCATTGGTTTAACTAGGTTTTGCTAGTGAAGACATAACTGTAACAGTTATGTCTTTTTTATTTTCGCCTACCCCTTGTCAAAATTTGCTTAGTTGAGGCATTATAAAAATGAAATTTTCGGCTGTCGCCGACATGAAAAAGATAACTGGAATTGGAATTTTTGATGGTGCATCAAAGAAGTGTAGTAGACTGACACAGTAAAAATATTGGGTAGTCCTGTATAGTAATGGTGAATTGATGCTAAAACGCTTACTGTAGCCTTACTAAATAATTATAATGCACCACTACCCAGCTTCTAACTTACCGACTGGGCTTAGCATCGATGCCAACACCGGAATCAGATCCGGTAGCAGTAGCATTGCTAGCATCACGCCCATCACTGTCACTGCTGATGATGGATGGCAACGGTGCCACTGTCAGCGATACTTTCGACTTAATTGTTGCCAACAACATTAGAGTCAATATTGACTAGTTATTCGAAATTGAACCCAACTGCATCTAGCAATAGTCCCTACAAAGGTAATCCAGCAGCCAACATCTGTTCCTGCAACTCACGGGCGCGACTCGGTTCAAGTTGACCTCGAAACAAAGAGCGAATTTCCGCCGGTTTAGCATTAAACTGCTCAGACAAACTTTTAACGTTATAGCCATGCAGAGTCAGGGTAGGTTCTAAGTCATCAATCTGCTTAGAGAGAATCGATTCAACCACTGCTTCAGTAACAGGCTTTTCTCCCCAACGGTAAGCTTCCTCAAAAGCTAAGGATAGGTGCTGCTGTATTTGTAAAGGTGTTCTCAATTTTTGGGCTAATAAGTCAATAGCTTGAGCCTGTCGCCGACATGAACAGGAAAAACTAATTCAGAAAGTGGCACATCCTTAGCCACACATTCTCCCAGTAGCCATTGGATGTACTCTCCCTGACAACCACCAATGCTGTCAAGAGAGAAAACCGCTGTCCGATAGCCAATTTCCTCCATCGTCGGACGACGTAAGTCATTCTTAAGTTTAGGATGACCACCCAACACAATTGAGAGAGTACCCCCTCCATCTTCCACCACCTCCATCAAACGCTTGAGCCCATTTGAGCCTGTCGCCGACATGAAAAGGTACTGTAGTGTATCATGGGCTTCGTCGATGAAAAGTGCAACTGGCTTCTTGCCCTTGCGAAACAATTCCCGCAGTTGAGCCACCTCGCCACATGAAACGCGCTCCCCTTTTCCCCATAACTGGGAATCTTCACCTGCTTATCTGAAGATAAATCGTAGAATAAAGCAGCAATCAAGCTAGGTAATGTGGTTCGGTTTTTATCTACTGAAAGGGATTGGGATACCCAGATTTTGCCTTCTTGTTTCAAAGCAGTCTGTAACCGTCGCAGGGTAACAGTCTTACCACAGCCGACAACTCCTGTGACGGCAATTAATTTTCCTATGCGAATTGCTGCATCTCTTTGAATAAAAGGTGTAGGTACTCTGTTTCAAAGTAACCAGCCTGTCGAAATTCCTTGACTAAACCATATTCATGTCGGCGACAGGCTCAACTGCTTGACTTCAGTCAACATTTTTGTTCTACCTCCTACCCTGAAAGTAGTGCTGCACCTTTTCCAAAATCACTTGTTTTTGTAAGGTTTCCTCCAACAATTCGTCGATAAAAGTCCGTTCTGATTCAGATCAACGAGCCAATGGCAAAGCTAGGTAGTCAGCAATGGCTCCCTTAGCTGCTAAGACTTTGGGATAGCGTTGAGCCTGTCGCCGA
>JAJEAQ010000307.1 GCA_022822685.1 Trichodesmium sp. jk18x7bins.61 | reverse complement strand
GCACTCCACAATCACTGTCATCATTATGAACACATGAGCAGAGTGAAAACTCAGACTAACTAGGAGCCGAGATGAGACGAAAGTCTCACAGGGGGTTCTGAAGGAGAGGCGCCCCGAATAATATCGGGCGTCGACTCTAACTAAAGAGCAAATATATATAATTGTGTATCGCTTTAGATATTTTTACTACTCTCAGCTAAAGATTTTTTATTAACCAGGACAACAAATATACGACAAGGTAAGTTACTTGGAGTGTTTGCCACTTCCAATAAGGTGCGATCGCGATATTCCCGTTTAACTCCCTTGAACTTGTTTGATGTACCTACACTTTATGAGTACCGATCATAAAAAAAATCAACCAATTTATCTCGACTATCATTCTACTACTCCTGTTGATTTCAGAGTAGCAAAGCAAATGTTTGATCAGATGACTGCAGCTTTTGGCAACGCTAGCAGTGTAGATCATAAATATGGAGATGAAGCAAAAACAGCGGTTGATCAATCTGTATTATATGTAGCTGATTTAATCGGAGCATCATCTAAACAGATAATATGGACATCAGGAGCTACGGAAAGTATTAATCTTGCTATTTTCGGTCATATTGCGAGAAATAGCGATCGGACTTTACCTCGTATTGCTATATTACCTGTGGAACATAAAGCGGTTATCGATACTTGTGAAGCTTTGGCTAAACAAAAATTGGCAGAAATTATTCAACTTCAAGTTGACAGCAAGGGGAGAGTCGAGCTAGAAAATTTGGAAAAAGTTTGTGCTAGTGGAATTTCTCTATTGTGTGTAGTGGCTGCTAATAACGAAATTGGTAATATTTACCCGATTGGGGAGATTGGTAAGATTGCTCAAAGGTACGAAGTTGCTTTTCTCTGTGATGCTTCTCAAGTAGTAGGTAAAGTACCGATAGATTTTGCTGAGTGGGGAATTACCTATCTGGCTATTTCTGGACACAAACTTTATGGGCCTAAAGGTGTTGGGGCTTTAGTTGTGAGAAAGGGATATCGTCTCAAACCTTTGATTTATGGAGGTGGGCATCAGAAAGGAATGAGATCAGGTACTCTGAATGTACCGGGAATTGTAGGGTTGGGGGAAGCTTGTCGTCTGCGGAAGTTAGAAATGGTGGAGGATGAAAGAGCGATCGCGACTAAACGGGATCAAATGCAAGAGTTATTGATAGAAGCTATTCCTGGTTTAGTTGTTAATGGGGATACTCAGTCTCGTTTAGCAGGAAATCTACATATTTCTATTCCTGGTATTCCTAATAGTGCGATTATTGCTAGAGTCCATTCAAAGCTAGCTATTTCTAGTGGAGCGGCTTGTTCCTCAGGTGTTGAAGTTCCCTCTCATGTATTGAGAGCCTTGGGTTTGTCTTCTGAGCAAATGGAGGGAGCTTTGCGAATAGGTATTGGTAAGTTTACGACTGAAGAGGAAGTATGTCAGGCTGTTAAGATTCTCTCGGAAACGATTTTTTCAATTCGATAAATTTTAACTCTCCCTTAAAAAGAGAGAAAAGCTTAGTTAGAACCACTAAAACGCCATTCTGTAGAAAAACCTTGATTTTTCGCCAGATTTATTAAAGGAATTATAGTCGCTTCATAAGCATTTCTTAGTTGGTCAATATTGAGTAAATCTTCAGAAGATAGTCTGAGATTGCTAGTATAAGACTCTACAATTTTTTCCCATTTTCCTTTTTCCATAAATTGATGAGAAGTAATTAATCCTAAATGCTGCATCTGAATAAAATGATTGAAATAGTTTTGAGAAGGCAAATTATTAGATTTTGATGAATTGACTGCTGGCACAACAGGAATTAAATTCCAAAGTTGATCGTGAGCAACAAATGACCAAGGTAAATAATGATCTAAACTAAATTGGGTTTGATTTAAAATTTGATTTGAATAAATGCAGCGAGTTTCCGGGTGTTTTTCTAAAACTTTTTTCCAGTATTCTGTCTGTGTTGATAGAGATTCCCGTTTAGATGGGATAAATAGCTTATTCACTAGAGCTGGTGTACTAGGATTACATTTCTGCATATATTCTAACCATTCCCAAGCTGCCCAACCCCAAACAATAGAGTAGTTTTCTTCTATATATTCTGCCCAACTTCGATGAAAAATAATAGATTTACAATTTTTATATTGATTGGAATCAAAGCAATACAAAGGCTTTCTTAACTCAAAATACTTCTCAGCAATTCCAGGCATTGCACGTTCTAAATCATTTCCTCTCCCTAGATTAACCTTATGCAATATAAGTTCTTGTTTCAGGAAAGGAGTAATTAAACGGAAGGGAACATATTTCGCCTACTCAATAATCTCTTTTAAATTTTGAGATCCGATTGTTTTTCTTAATGACTTTTTATCCCTATCTGTAAAATTGAGAATTGGTTCAGTAATTTCTAGGCTCAAAGCGTCTAACTTTTGAGGAATTTTATCTTGTAAACCAAAAGAAAGTTTAAAGTAAGTATGAGGATACCAAGCATTAGCTAGGATTTCCACAATAATTTCTTCAAAACTAATTGGTGATAAGACTTCAAAGTGCCTCCTTCTTAAAATATCCAAGAGAGAAATAAAGCAAAGATACTTATAGGAAGTCGTTTTATTTGCAAATAATCTAGATAAAGCCGAGACATCAACTTTATCAGAGTCAGGTAATTTTCTAGGTTGAGTTAAGACAGTCTGTGCTGCCCCTACTATCCAGTCTCCTAAATACAGCCTCACAAATTCCTGTGAGGCTTGAGGATTGATGTTTTGAAGTGCTTTAACAATTTCTACAACAGTTTCTGCTGTGGGATCTACCTGACTATGAAACCATCGATTAACAACGGGGCGCTTTGTACTCAAAGTTGTAGCCAGTTGATTCTGGCTAATTTTATAGCTTTCAAGCGTCTGTTTGAGTGCTTCACCTGCTTTTCCCATACTCTGAATTGTGCCAGAGAGGAAGAAGTTTGTCAATGTAACTATAAATAATAACATAATTAATATCAACTTTATCTCTATTTCCCTCCCTTTCCTCCCTACTCCCAATTCCTGATTCCCAAATCCTATCAATACAAGGCTTTCAGTAATTATTCATGTAAATTAACGTGAGTTCGATGGAAGTTTAATTGCTGAATTTTATATGCAGTAAGCTTTACAGCTGATATTATTCCCCATATTTATTCTCAACTAGCAAAAATTAAGGAGTTGGGAGTAGGGAATTGGGAGTAGGGAGCAATTCTATCGCCTTCTGCCAAACCAGCAATTCTCTCCCCTTCTGCATTTTCCCAATTCCCCTCGCGGCTCCTGCTCCTTCCCGC
>JAJEAQ010000698.1 GCA_022822685.1 Trichodesmium sp. jk18x7bins.61 | reverse complement strand
CTTGCCTCCTGACAGAGGACCTCCCCTATCACCGTGGGGCTTCTCCCAGAGTTAACTAATTATTGCTTGTTTCTTTATGATTAATTCATATTTACAGGACTTACGCATTTTAGGATAGTAAACGCTATATATACTGTTGTACGATAGTTTTCAATTCCTATATATAGTGAGTGTTTTTGCGTAAGTCCTGATTTCTTGAAATTGCTGAACAGAATCCCCCGTAATGGTCTCCACCTATAATCTCTAACGCAGGGTGAGGTAAGCGGGAGTGACGATTAATGTGATGTAGGGACTTTCCATGGAACGTCCCTACTAGTGCGTCTAGGCTAAAATTGTGGGTAAAAGCTCTTGGCCTGGATGTCTGATGAGTAATTCTAATATTAAGTACAAAGTCTATCTGAGCGATCGCCAACGACAACAATTGTGGGATATTAGTCGCAATGGTCGTGAGCCGGAGAAGAAAATCCTTCACGCTCAAGTATTATTGATGGCAGACCAAGACCATCCAGAAGCAGGTTGGACTGATGCCCAAATCAGTGAAGCAAAGGGAACTGCACATCAACACAATTGCCAGGATTGGCAAAGGCTTTGTGAGGAATGGAATGACTCGAGCCTTAGAACGTCGCCAACGTAACAGTCCTCCAGTACCAAGGAAACTAGATGGGTAATCTCATGCTCAATTGGTGGCAATTTGCTGTAGCGACCCTCCATCTGGCCATGTGCGATGGACACTCAGTTTGCTGGTTTCGGAACTGAAACGACAGGGAATAGTTACTGACGCTCACTGTGCGGAGGAGCCATTGATTTGTATCGATGAAGCCGCTATGGAATTAAAACAGGGTCTCAAACAACCAATTCCTCTCAAACCTGGTCAAGATGCCAAAGAGGATTATCACTATCAAAGGAATGGCACGAGAGCCATATTTCTATTTATAAACTCCATTAGGGGTTGGCGACGAGTCAAAAGCTATGAACATCGGAGGAGGATTGAGTGGGCAGAAGAGATGCCTCATCTACTTTTAGTGGACTATCCAAATGCACGCAAGGTGAAGTTAGTCTGTGACAATCTCAACACTCATCATATCGCTTCTTTGTATGAAGCTTTTCCAGCACAAGAGGCTCATCAGTTAGCTCGTCGCCTCGAAATTCATTACACCCTACCCAATGGTAGTTGGCTCAATATTGCAGAAATAGAATTAAGCGTACTTCATCAACAATGTCTCGAGCGTCGCCTCCCTTGCTATCGCATACTAAGTACTGTTTTTTTTCAGGGAGTAGCTCGATCGCGTTGGGAGACCTAGAGCAAATCGCTACAAAGTATTTATAAATTTTTTCCTGAGATAATTGAGAGAGGAAACACACCAATCATAGTTGACAATCAGCCAGCACTCGTCAATATTTTTCTCTAGCGACAATGAATGAACCCTCCTTTCCCAGAGGGGCTTGGGGAGATAAAATATCCGATACAGCCAGCCAATTTTTCCACTACTTTCCGGTTCGTATTGTATTCAATTGTATGACGAAATGTATCAATAATTGATAAATATTCTCTCAGTAAATAATTATGACTGCAGATGTCAAAGCCTTTTTTCAGGCAACAAATCCTGGTATCCCTCTGTTTATAGACAATGCAGAAATTGACCACAAATATTACATTGATTTCTCTCCAGTACGCGGGGGACAAATTATCAAAAAATTAAAAAATACTATTACTCTCTGGTCTTCAGAGCAACCCACCAGTCAACTATTTACTGGACATATTGGCTGTGGTAAGTCCACCGAGCTATGGCGACTCAAACAACAGTTAGAAACAGAAGGCTTTCATGTTGTCTACTTCGAGTCTGACAAAGATCTAGAAATGGGAGACATAGACGTAGGGGATATTTTGCTAAACATTACCGAACAAGTGAGTATAAGTTTAGAAAATTTAGAAAAGTTCCACTTAGAAGAACCCAAAGGTCTGAAACTTGTATTCCAGGAGGCAGCAAAATTATTACAAACAGAAATAGAATTCTCTGACTTGACGCTCTCTTTCGGAATAGCTTCAATCAGTACCCAGGCAAAATCTAACCCCGAACTCCGGAGCAAGCTCAGAGAATATCTTGGACCCCGCACCAATGGAATTATTGAAATCATTAACGAAGAATTGCTCGAACCTGCCAACAAAAAACTGAAGCATTATGGCAAAAATGGATTAGTTGTGATCGTTGACAACCTTGATAAGGTTGATAGTTCACCTAAACCTTGGGGGCGGCCTCAACCAGAATATCTATTTATTGACAGAGGAGGGCAACTATCAGCCCTGAAGTGTCATCTAATTTATACTATTCCCCTAGGATTGAGATTTTCCAATGAGTACGAAACATTAATACAAAGATTTAAGAAAAACCCACAAATATTACCAATGGTCTCCACACAATCACGAGATGGTAGTGAATTGGCTCAGGGAATGGAATTACTTAGACAGTTAGTGCTGGCAAGAGCATTTCCTAAATTAGAGCCACAAGAACGTTTGGCAAAAGTCACAGAAATATTTGACAGCCAGGAAACTCTAGACTACTTATGTCGCATTAGTGGAGGTCATGTCAGGAATGTACTGCGAATACTTAATGATGCCATCATGGAAGAAGGGGAACTGCCAATTTCCTATGGTAGTCTAGCAAAAGTAATTAGAAGCTATCGCAATGAGCGACTTTTAGCCGTAGATGAAGACGAGTGGGAGTTATTGCGTCGAGTTGCTCAAACAAAGAAAGTCACAGGAGATTATGGATACCAAACCCTCATCCGTAGTATGTTTGTTTATGAGTATCAAGATGAAGAAGGTTCTTGGTTTGACGTCAATCCGCTCTTGAAAGATGCACCAGAGTTGAAAAATGAAAGAAATTAATCATCAAGCATTATTGCAGAAATTAGTTCGAGGGATGGAAATGTCTCAAGGGCAATTTCGGCTATTTTTAGCTCGCTGCAATTATCTGAACCTGCGCGAACGCTTAATTCCACAACTCCGGCAATCTTTTTCTGGAGTCTTGGGAGAGTTGAGCTTAGATAAGTCAGTGACAGAACTTTATGCAACTATCGCAAAACAGTTTAAAAAACAACAACCAGATGCTCTCATGATTTGGGGTTTGGAATTAGTCACAGATGTGGATAGATTGCTGATTTCCATGAGTTTAGTCTTAGACGAGTTCAGAAAAAAATTTGACTTTCCAATGGTGTTATGGATAGATAAACAGGTTTCACAAAAATTTATTCGGTTGATTCCTGATTTTGAAAGTAGGGCTAGTCTAACTGTATTTGAAACTCCCACTCAGGAATTAATTAATTTTATCCAGCAGAGCAGTGACTGCATTTATCAGAAAGTTTTAGGGAGGGAGACAGGAACATTTTTAGATCATACTACCCTGGGAATAGAAGAGTCTAGTTATTCAGATTTGGTGGGCGCACAGCAAGAATTGGAAAATCTGGGAATCAGATTAGAGCCTGAATTAGAGGCGATTCTGGAATTTGTTTTAGGAAGGGTAGCAGATAATTCAACCGAAAAAGCACGAGAGCATTATCAACGCAGTCTGCCACTTTGGCAACAGCTTATTGAAGAAGGCAGAAGGCAGCAATCCCCCTGCTGCCCGCAGCTAATTGAAAACCACCAAATTGAAAATTTGGCTGGAGGTTTTAAACCCATTTCTGATCATACTGTGGCTTTAGCTCATACTTATTATTATCTGGGGTTATGGTGGTGGCATAGTTACAAAGTTTGGTATCAGCAGGAGAAAGACGTCGCAAGCCAAAACGCCCGCTTATATTTTCAGCAGTCGGTAGAAACCTCTGAAGCGACCAACCGTTCTGACTTAACCGCCAAATTTATCAACGCTTGGGGAGAGGTATTGCAGAATTTAGAGCGCTGGGATGAGTTGGAGACTGTTGCGAATAGAGCAATAGAATTACATCAAACCTATTCTTACCCATTTCTAGAAGCTAGGGCTTATGGTTTTCTAGCAGAATGTGAACTAGCAAAAAATCACCATAAACAAGCAAAAAAACTTGCTCAAAGTGCTCTAGAAATTCTGGATCATGCTCTAGCTGTCGCACCTACTTCTGA
>JAJEAQ010000268.1 GCA_022822685.1 Trichodesmium sp. jk18x7bins.61 | reverse complement strand
CATTTCAAATTGACAATCATTAAGATGTTCTGTAGCTTGTTGATCAAGTTGCTTTGCTTCAGTTTCGAGATTGTTTTGCGAGATGAGTTGATGATTATTTTTTTGTGACTTTTGCCAGTGCTTTTGAATTTATGTTCTCTTTTTTATCTAGTACTACAGGTGGCAGAATAATGAATAAACATACAATCGGAATAATTAACCTGAAATTCTGACAATTTCCCATTTGACTAACTAGATTTTTTTGTGTCTTTTAATTCCTATTATAGATAAATAAAGTTTTTTTCAAAGAAAGTCAGGATAAGTGCTTTTAAATCCCAATTTGTCTAGTCTACTCAATTTAAAATTGCTATATAACTTATACCAAATTAGGTTTTTCAGAGGACTTTTTACAAAACTCTACCAGTTAACAAAAAAGACTCATTAATACTAAATCCACCAATCAAAACCTACTTTTTCCAAATTCCCTTCTAACCCTTCTCCTCTCAGCTTTACCCTTAGTAAAATATTAGTAGCGATAATGGGTATGACCCATCCCTAACCCGTTTCATGTCGTGCAGCGTTTGATGTCGGCTCCAGGCTCAAACGCCGGATTTAGTATAACTTTAACTTTCCAATTTTAGGACTAAATTTTTCTTCCCCTTCCTGATTTTATTGAGAAGTTACTGTTTCTGATGAGGGCGAAATATTTTCAACTTCTGAAACTTCTTCAGATGTAGAATCTACTTCTAAGGGTAAGTTGATTCTTTTTCAACTTCAGGCAAAGTAGTTTTCTCTGTTTGCTTCTCAAATAAGACAGAGTTTTCTTCCTCATTTAAAGACTCTGCTTCAGATTGAACTTCTTCTCTCTTGCTGAGAGTCTCATTCACTTCTGAATCTAATTCTTCAGTAGATGTTAACTTTTCTGTTTCAGTTTGATTTTTTTGTAGATCCTGAATTAGATTCAGGATCCTGACTATCCTTACCTTGAATGGCATTTTTAATATTACTCAATATATCAGTCACAGGTGTTAACAACTGAGAGAAACCTGCTCCTTGTTTTAATAAACTTGTCTCTGATTTTTGAGGTGTTTCTGAAACAGTTTTAGCCCCTGTGAGCACATCTTCTTCTGTTGTATTTGTAGTTGTATCTACTTCAAATTCTTTTATCCTTTCATTTTCTTCTGAAATAATTTCAGATGATATTAACTCTGATTCTGCTTCAGTAGACTTTACTTCATTAACAAAGTCTTCACTAGCAACATTTTCTAATTCTTGAATAGAAGTTGCTGCTAAATCATTTTCATTTGGTTTTGGGATAGTCTCAACTTCTGGTGTTGATAGTGCTTGAGGAATAGCAGTTGATTGTTCCTGAGTTTGATCAGGAGTGCTTTTCTGAGTCGATATTTTTGTTTGCTCTGCTACTGAAGTAACTAGGCGACGCAATGTCATGGTTTGCCAGCCAAACCAACCGAATAAAGCGACACCAGCCATTTGACCCAATAGTACTGCACCTGTAATTCTACCTGCACAGAACCATAATACTAAGGCATAGAAAAGACCAATCCCACTCCAAATAAAATCATTTTTCCGATGAACTTCTGGAAAAAAAAAGGCCACAATATATAAGGCTAAACTACCAAAGCCAACAGCTAAAGCCAGTATTTTTGCAAGCATAAGTTTAGATACTCCTACTAGTTCTTGAACACAGTCCATCTAAATCAAAGATTATAGATGGATAATAAGTGTGCTTGGGTCAAATAATTGTCCACAGCGAGTCACAAGCACTTTTGTTTGTGAAACTACAAGGAAAATACAATCAACCAAAAGCTTGATGATTGCTATTAATGTCAACCTCCCCACTCCGATTCCTCACCGTCTCAAAGTCAAGAGGGATTGCTGTCATAGGAATCATGGAGATAATCCTCTAGTGTCAAGTTTGTAGTCCAAATGCCACCAAAGTTCTGATCTGACCGTATTATTGCTCATAATACCACAGCAACTAGCAATCTAAATCTAGTTTACCCAGGAGCGATCGCCTAATTGAATATGAGGACTACAGGGAAGATTAAATTAAAATGTATGCAGGTTCATATCCTCCCCTAGTTCATAGACTTCTACTACTTTTGTTAGTATTGAAAGATTCTTTAACTTAGTCGTGAGTTTAATCACTTTTCTAGATACTTTAAAGTCACAGATGATCTCAAAAATATTTTGTAACATCATAGTATTATAAAAACTTCCATCCTCATTGGTATATTTCTTAATCAAAATTTACGGAGGGTATGAGATGCGGGAAAAATTTTTGTTAGCTACTGCTGTTACCTTGTCTTTAAGTATTTTTGTGGGGAGAGATTTATATGATCCTAAATTTCCCTTGATTTTATTATCTCCTGTAACTACACTAGACAATAAACTGCCAAGTGTACAACCTATTGCAGAAAATATGAAATATTTCAATCAGGCCAATGTTGATACTTTGAGCAGTAAGTAATCTCTATTTACTGATTTAAAAGTAACTAATTTAGTCTTGATCTAATTCTCATTAATATTGTGATTCTAAACTTAAGGTAAATCAGAGTGAATTTGTTTAATATATTAGTAATTTTGTTTATAGGTATCATTCCTTGCTTACTTTATTTGTGCATACTATACAATTTTCAAGCACTAACTAGAGAAAGACTTATAGCTGCCAGATTTGCCATCAGTCATAGAGACAGACTACCTATATCTAGCCAAGCAGAGCAAGAATATATTGAAGAAGTAGGATATATAATCGGAGACTTAACTTGTAAATTCAATGCGAGGTCTTCTCAAGTTCGTTGTGCTGTTAATCCTCTAGGTCATTGTAAAAATTGTCTTGATTATGAATCAATCAATTTCTAGTAATTTAACTTCTCAATTATATAGTTAATACACTTATAGCAGTTTGATTTCGGTTGTGTAGAAAATCTCTGGGAATTTAGGTAAAAGGGAACAGAGCTAAGAATTTAATAATCTTTATCTATTGCTTGGATTTTTGATCAATCATTTAGGATTGCTATAAGCTTGTAAATATTCTAATCCCAAGAAGATTGCTGTTACAGTTCCAGAAACACATATTTCTCCCGTCAATACTTTCCTAATAACATCAGCAATAGGTATTAATACAACTTCAATTTCTTCTGTTATATCGAGTTTTTGTTGTCTAGAATTTACGACATTTTCAGCAATAAATAAATGTATAGAATTTGTATCTTTCACAGGATTATCATATAAAGTTGCTAATTTAATTAATTTCTCCGCAACATATCCAGTTTCTTCAGTAAGTTCCCTAGCAGCAGCAACTTCACCACTTTCTTCCACAGAGTCAAAAGCACCTGCAGGTAGTTCTAATAAAACTTCACCCACTCCATGTCTATACTGACGTACAAATACAATTTCTTGCTGAAGAGTTACAGGAAAAATTAGGGCAATATCCGGTCTAACATTAATATAAAAATCGTCTATAATTGTGCCATTTGGCAACTCTACTTCATCTTGTCTAACCAGACACCATTTATTGCTAACTACTAACTGAGATTGTAACAGTCTCCATTTCTTTAAATTAGTCATAAAATTCGTTCATATTGAAAAGTAAGGCAGCTATCCCATATCACAAATTAAGCGAACACCAGTTAAATTTTATGGGTTTGAGCCTGTCGCCGACATGTATGCGTTTGCGTAGCAGTCTGTAAGGATAGCATTCCGCAGGAAAGCTTGGCGCTAGCAATCACTTAACTTTTTTAGCCATATACATATCCCTAAAAACAGTTATTTTTTGACAAATTAGTAACTACAAAATTAAATAACTGTAATTTTAATGGCAGGATATTTCAGATCAAATATTAGATATTTAGACAAGAATTGATGCTGCACTTGAGCAATAGTTTTGCCCAGATTATTTGCCATTTTCTTTAAAAAATCCCACAGCAACATGGCACAAGCAATGTGATCTTTTTTGAATCTCTGCTGTTAGGGAAGCTTTGCATTAGCAAACGACATTGACACTCTGCAAGTCTAGTTAACTCCTTTAGTTCTCTGTGAAGCTCTTCAATTTTACACCTAGTTTGGTTTTCCAAATCAAAGTAATTAGCTATTAATTCTACAAATAAATACCTAATTAAATGTAATTGAACCACTCCATTACTATCTTTGGTGCTGGTAATAAAATGATTACTAATAAACCGAGCATTAACAATCCTAAAAAATCTCGTTTATTATCTAGTTCACTAACATCATTAAGAGCAGGTTCATCAGCAAGAGGCATTAAAAATAAAAAGATTGCTAAAAATAAAAATTCCTTGTTGATAAAAGCTAATAGCAATAATAAAAACCGAGAAATTTGACCAATCAGCATGCCAGTACGTTGCCCAAACATGGCATGTACCATATGACCGCCATCAAGTTGTCCAATAGGGATTAAATTATATGCGGTAACTACTAACCCTACATAACCTGCTACTGCTACGGGATGCAAATCTATACCTTTGTTATAAGTGAACTCTGTACCTAATGCTAATTTACTTAATATGGTGAGTAAGAAAGAAAAAGTGGGGTTTAAAGAATTTATGGATAATATTCCTGAATCATCGGCTAGAGGAACTATATTAGAGTGAGATAAACCCCAAATTAATAGTGGTACTGTAACTACTAATCCTGCTAGAGGACCTGCTATACTAACATCAAATAAAGATTTGCGATTGGGTACAGGACTTTGCATCCGAATAAATGCTCCAAAAGTTCCTAGGAAAAAAGGTAATGGAATAAAGCATGGTAGGGTTGTACGAATTTTGTATAACTGAGCTGTTACATAGTGACCAATTTCATGGCATCCTAGGATTAGAATCAGGGCAACTGCATAAGGTAAACCCTGGATTAATAAATTAGGGTCAGATTGTATGGCATCTTCAGAAAGACCAACTATTTCTCTAGCTCCGACTAAGGTAGTAGTGAATAGTGTGATTAGTAATAACCCTAAAGCCAACATCACAGGTTTATTCTTTTCTTGAGGCTGTTGAGTTGTGTCTTTATGACAACGTGGATTAGGAACTAGGGCAAAAAAAGGTTTACCTTGAAAGCTATTTTGAAATACAACTAGAAAGCGATCGCCAAATTTTCCTTCTATGTTTTTTCGTACTGTTTTATAGGCATCTTCTGAGTTAGAGCGTAATTGTCCTCGACAAATAACTGCTTGAGGTCTATACTCTAAATTCCGCAGATAGTAAACTGTCCAAGGAAAACAATTTCGCAGTCTGACTTCTTCTGTTTTATCTATTGTTAGCTTCAGTGGAGTTTTTTGAATAATTTGAGTAGGGCTGATTTCTGGTTGAGTCTGAGAGTTGCTACTTTCTATTTTGGGTTGACCTGATTGGCTTGGCGTTTGACGTCCCGATTGCACCAGTAACCAGTACAGGTAAGGACAGAATAGAAAAGGGATAATAATTAATGCTGATGGTAGTTGCTTTTGGCCATAGATTAACACCTTGGTTGTCCATATTAAAGCTGGCGTCATCATTACTAACCATAATATCCAGATCGGAGTGCGAGTCATACTGCTGACACTGCGCTGCAACGTGAAGTATGTAATTATTCCTAATATAATTAATAAAAAGAGCATCATAGTTTACTGAGTTCTGTTTATTTCTGATCAAAATACTGCCTTGACACAAAAACCTTTTGTCTCTAAACCACCACAATTTGTTCTAGAAAATATTTTTGCTTTTTCACCAAACCGGGATACTTTAGGAGCAACATCTTATTTTATTGTAGAGAATCAGACCCGCATTCTGATTGATTGTCCGGCATGGGATGAAATAAATCAAAAGTTTTTAATGAAAAAAGAGGGGGTTCAGTGGTTGTATATTACCCATCGTAGTGCTATTGGCAAAGCAGCGGAAATTCAAAGAGCTTTAAAGTGTGAGATTCTGATTCAAGAACAAGAAGCCTATTTGTTGCCTGGGCTAAAAGTTACTACATTCGAGCATCAGTTGAATTTGAGTCCAAATATCAAGATTTTTTGGACTCCTGGGCATTCTCCAGGCTCTTCTTGTCTATATTATTCGGCAAATGGTGGGGTATTATTTACAGGTCGGCATTTGTTGCCAAACCATCAAGGTCAGCCTGTGCCTTTGCGTATTGCTAAAACTTTCCATTGGCCTAGACAGCTTGAGAGTGTTAAATTTTTGATTGACCAATTTTCGTCAGAAACTTTGCATTATATTTGTCCTGGTGCTAATACTGGTGTTTTGAGGAGTAAGCGAGTGATTGAGTCAGCTTATGAGAATCTGGTATCTTTAGATTTAGAGGCTAATTTTTGAACTTAATCCCTCTTGATGTCCCCATCTAGAATCTACGATAAGTGATGGGGTAAGTGGGAGTGACGTAAAGTTTGATATAGTAGTCAAAGGTACGGCAAAAGTTCATAGCTGGAGGCACTACTCTTTTGATCAATAGCAATCATCATATTTTTTGTTGGTTGTTTTTGATGGGGTTAAGGAAGCATGCATTTCTTATGACTCACCCTTGAGCAGCAGGCACTTCTGACTCCATCTATAATCTTTGATGCTCGATGGACTGGGTTCAAGCTATACCAATTTGATCAAAGAATGTGACAATTCCTAAGAGAATTCAGGAGTACCAACCCATAATTCCCAAACTAATTCTGTACTAATTCTGTTCGACTGGCGAATGTAGCTTGCTTAAGCGTGAAGGATTATAAACAGGTTTAAGACCTACACCAAAATTTTCAATGTAGTCTTTAACTAGCAGTGGGTTTTTAGACGCGGAGTTGGTTCTCTTGGGTATCCCCTAGTAACTCCTCTCTTCTGCCTTCTGCCACTAATTGGTATTAAATCATTACTTTGAGTCCATTTTTTCGTCAATACAAGCCCCACTACAAACTAGATAATGATTATTTTGACATAAAAATTGTTGTGTGTTTGAGCTGAGTCAGATTTTTTTTGAGGGCTGAGTGCTTGGAAGTTGATAAAATAAGATTCTGGTATGTAAAAAGAAAAAATTAGAATAGTATATGGTAACTGTCGCTGCTTATCCCAATGCCCCTGACCTATCTACTGATGACTATTTAGTTGTTGGTTTGGCAACCTGCTTTATCAAAGAAGATGGTGAAATTTCTCAAGTAAAGGTTGTTGAACCAATACCTTCGGCTGCTCTCGAAGCTATTGTTAAGGGAATTCCTACTTCCTATGAAATGGCTTGTGGAGTGGCTTTGGGTACGATACTATCTGGGGATAAACCACTACTACCTACAGATTTTCCTCCTGAAGCTCAATTTTCTGATGATTTTTCTCACAGAGCGATCGCTGCTACTCGCACATATAAAATTCATCCTGAAGTTAAATCTTTAATTCCTTTAGGAACTTGTTGTGATAATTTCAACTATTCTTTGGAACGTAAGCGAATACTAAATGCAGAAAATATTGTCAGCTCTGAAGACAATGTTAAGCAACATGAATATACTCACAAAGTTCTTTGACATACTCCCGACGCGGAGCGTAAGCGACGGCGCGGGATTCTTCAACCGACAAATCGAAGTACAGAAAAAATTTTGGCTATGTAACTCTTTGCTGGTAGGGGTGAAACTTCCGTTATTCAAAAGCTGAGCCTAGATGCCTCAGCTACTAGGAGCAAAATTCGCCTTCTTCATATGGTGAAGGTGTACAAGAATAAGTAAATTCCCATCTCATATAACCTTGGTGATAGGCTTCTAGATAAACCAACTGTTCTCTCAATTTCGTTAATCCTAATTCATTCATTCCTAGTTCTGGAAATTCATTCATTCCATCTTTGGCAGTGAAACAACCATCTTCAAATCCTATTCCTTGTAGCTTCAATTCATTCTGATCGGTATTTATGTATTCACCTAAATCAATTTTAAATTGGATATAACCCTGGAGATAAGCATCTGCGTAAATTTGCTTTTCAATTTATTCTACTAGATTTTGTTTTTTAAATTCCGTTTCTAAATTTGGCTCTAGAGCAGATTTAGACCTTTGATAACCATAAATAAACCCCTTCCTTTCAAGTTTTTTTCTTTGCTCAGGAGAGATAATATTACTCCTAACCTCTCCTGCAACAGCTAGATGCTCTAAACCTATGACAGAATTCAGCATCAGCAATATTGTTGTGACAATCAGCAACAAATTTTTCAAGATTTTTTTCCTTTTAGGGAGTAGGGAACACAAAAATATTAGACTTCTGTCAGAAGTC
>JAJEAQ010000244.1 GCA_022822685.1 Trichodesmium sp. jk18x7bins.61 | reverse complement strand
GTAGATCGGATAATAAAACTAAGAGATTTAGAGAAAAACTTGAGTCCAAATCTCCTAATCCCCTATGTAAAAAGGTTTTTTGAGTAAAATATATCCTAAACAGTCTTAGGGATAAAACCAGAAAAAAGTTGTCAAAAAAGTCCCCAAAAAGTCAGATTTTTTGTTACCTATAACACACAAATTTTAGTAAATTTAGTACAGAGGAAAATAGCAGTTTAAATAAGGTCTAGTGAAGCCGATAAACTCTATATCTTTAATTATAAGAATTGGCAAAATATCCCAAAATCAAATAATATTTTGCCATTCAAGAAATAATTAAATAAATCCAGAGTCTTTGTAGAAAATCAGAGAATTTAAAGAGGAGAACATCATGAGTAGTAAAACCTTCGCCACACTAGATGGCAATGAAGCAGTTGCCCGTGTTGCCCACAAACTCAATGAAGTCATAGCTATCTACCCCATTACCCCCTCCTCACCAATGGGGGAATGGGCAGATGCTTGGTCATCCCAAAACATAGCCAATATCTGGGGCACAGTTCCCAGTGTTGTCGAGATGCAGAGTGAAGGTGGGGCAGCAGGTGCAGTACATGGTTCCCTGCAAACAGGCTCTCTAACCACAACATTCACTGCATCTCAGGGATTACTATTAATGATTCCCAACCTTTACAAAATTGCTGGGGAACTGATTTGCTCCGTCATCCATGTTGCAGCTCGTTCCATTGCGGCCCAAGCCCTCTCTATCTTTGGAGACCACAGTGATGTGATGGCAAGTCGTGCCACTGGCTTCGCTTTCCTATGTTCCGCATCAGTACAAGAAGCTCACGATTTTGCCCTCATTGCCCAAAGCGCTACTTTGGAGTCAAGAATACCATTTATTCATTTCTTTGACGGTTTCCGCACCTCCCATGAAGTACAAAAAATTGCACTGCTGCCGGAAACTGTCTTGCGGGCAATGATAGATGACGAATTGGTTTTGGCTCACCGTGCCCGTGGGTTAACTCCAGATCGCCCAGTGTTGCGCGGTACAGCTCAAAATCCAGACGTGTATTTCCAAGCTCGCGAAAGTGTCAACCCTTTTTATGCCGCAGCTCCATATATCGTCCAAAAAGCAATGGATAAATTTGGGGAACTGACTGGGCGACATTATCAATGCTTTGAATACCACGGTGCCTCCGATGCCGATCGCCTGATTATCCTCATGGGATCTGGTTGTGAAACTGTCCACGAAACTGTAGACTATCTCATTACTAATGGTGAAAAAGTCGGTGTACTTAAAGTCAGATTATATAGACCTTTTGATACTAGACGATTCGTAGCAGCAATACCAGAAACTGTGCAAAAAATTGCTGTTCTCGACCGCACGAAAGAGCCTGGTGCAAGTGGCGAACCTCTCTATAAAGATGTCGTTACTGCCTTCAACGAAGAAAAAGAAGGGGCAATGCCAAAAATAGTTGGTGGTCGTTATGGCTTATCTTCCAAAGAGTTTAACCCGGCAATGGTTAAGAGCGTTTTTGACAACCTCAAGGCTGACAAACCCAAAAATCACTTTACAGTGGGCATTAATGATGACCTCAGTCACACATCCTTACCCTTCGATACTGATTTCTCAATTGAACCTGATCATGTTGTGCGGGCAATGTTTTATGGTTTTGGTTCAGATGGTACAGTTGGTGCGAATAAAAATTCGATTAAAATTATTGGGGAGGAAACTGATAACTATGCTCAAGGTTACTTTGTCTACGATTCAAAAAAATCTGGTGCTGTCACGGTTTCACATCTGCGCTTTGGTGCTAATCCCATCCGTTCCACCTATCTTATTGACAAGGCTAACTTTGTCGGCTGTCATCAATGGAGTTTTTTAGAAAAACTCGATGTTCTCAAATCAGCAGCTAATGGTTCGATTTTTTTGATGAATAGCCCCTACAGCCTGGATGATGTTTGGGAAAAGTTGCCTATTGAAATACAAGAGCAAATTATTCGCAAGGGCTTAAAAGTCTATGTGATTAATGCTAATAAAGTTGCTAGGGAAAGTGGCATGAGGGGGCGGATTAATACAGTAATGCAAACTTGTTTTTTTGCTTTGGCTAATGTTTTGCCCAGGGAAGAGGCGATCGCTCAAATCAAAAAAGCTATTCAAAAAACCTATGGCAAAAAAGGTCAGGAAATTGTCAATATGAATCTACAAGCAGTTGACAATACATTAGATCATCTCTACGAAGTTAAAATTCCTGCCACAGTCAACAGCACTTTCCACCGCCTTCCACCTGTTCCTGATACCGCTCCAGAATTTGTGCGGGAAGTCTTGGGTAAAATGATTTCTCGCCAAGGTGACGAACTACCAGTCAGTGCCTTACCCTGCGATGGCACTTACCCGACAGCTACAACAAAATGGGAAAAACGCAACGTTACCCAAGAAATTCCGGCTTGGGAACCTGATGTGTGCGTGCAGTGCGGTAAGTGTATCATGGTTTGCCCCCACGCTGTTATCCGTGGCAAAGCTTATGATGAGAGCCAGTTAGCTAATGCTCCGGCAACGTTCAAATCTACTAATGTTAAGGATCAGGATTTTGCTGGACAGAAATTCACGATTCAGGTAGCGCCAGAAGATTGTACTGGTTGCGGTATTTGTGTTGATGTTTGCCCGGCTAAAGATAAATCTATGCCATCCCGTAAGGCAATTAATATGGAAGCCCAGTTGCCCCTACGGGAACAAGAGCGGGAAAATTGGGATTTCTTCTTGAGTCTGCCTAACCCAGACCGTAGAACGCTACATTTAGACCGCATCCGCCAGCAACAATGGCAAGAGCCTTTGTTTGAGTTTTCTGGTGCTTGTGCTGGTTGTGGGGAAACTCCATATGTGAAGTTAATTAGTCAATTGTTTGGCGATCGCACAGTTGTTGCTAATGCCACTGGATGTTCTTCTATTTACGGCGGTAACTTACCGACAACTCCCTGGGCCAAAAATGCTGATGGTCGTGGGCCGGCTTGGTCAAATAGTCTGTTTGAGGACAATGCCGAATTTGGTTTTGGTTTCCGACTCTCCCTGGATAAACATGCTCAATTTGCTGGGGAGGTATTGCTAAAATTAGCGCCAGTGGTGGGAGATCATTTGGTTTCTGACATTTTGCACGCCTCCCAAAAATCAGAAGCTGATTTTTGGGAACAACGGGAACGAATTGTCCAGTTGAAGGAAAAGTTGCAAGGGGTGGATTCTCCCGAAGCAAAGCAAATGCTAACTTTAGCAGATTATTTAGTGAAGAAATCAGTTTGGATTGTTGGCGGTGATGGTTGGGCTTATGATATAGGTTTTGGAGGTTTAGACCATGTGATAGCTAGTGGCCGCAATGTGAATATTTTGGTGATGGATACTGAGGTTTATTCCAATACTGGTGGTCAATCTTCCAAAGCAACTCCACGGGCAGCCGTCGCCAAGTTTGCCGCTGGTGGTAAATCTGCTCCTAAGAAAGATTTAGGTTTGATTGCTATGACTTACGGCAATGTTTATGTTGCTAGTGTAGCCATGGGGGCACGGGATGAACATACTCTGAAAGCATTTTTGGAAGCTGAGGCTTATGAAGGCCCGTCGTTGATTATTGCTTACAGTCATTGTATTGCTCATGGTATTAATATGACTACGGCTATGAGTCAGCAAAAGGCGCTGGTTGATAGTGGCCGGTGGTTGTTGTATCGGTATAATCCTCAGCTGAAGGAAAAAGGTAAAAATCCTTTGCAGTTGGATATGCGATCGCCCAAGAAACCAGTGAGTGAGTCAATGTATCAGGAGAATCGTTTTAAAATGTTAACCAAGAGTAAACTCGCTGATGCTAAAGAGCTACTAGCACAAGCTCAGGAAGATGTCAATACTCGTTATGCCATGTATGAGTATTTGGCAGTCCGTCAATTAGAAATGCAAAATGGAAATGGTAGGGATAATGGTGACATTGATGGGATTAAAACTCCAGAAAAAGCCACTAATACCTAATACTAAATCTGTTCCCCTCTACAGAAATCCCCTTCCTATCACCCTGGTAAAAAAGGATGACAGAGTAGGGGCTTTCTGGCCAGAGATATATATCTGTGGCGCTCAAGGGCAACTACAAACTCTGAATCTAATTTTCGACTCAATAATCGCGATCGCTAGTACTAAAGATGGTTGAGTTTACTCCCCCCATTCAAAGCAGGGCTTGTTTATTGTGCTTGTAGAAAAACTGTATACCTTGAAATTTCGTATATCCTACCAAAGTTACTAAACGTAAAATATAGGGTTGTAAATATTTTCTAGCCACAATGAATTAGCCCTGCCCCTTTCAAAGGGGGACGCCGGGAGGATAAAACAGGGTTTGAGCTTTCTAGCCCTAAATATATATCTGTGGCGCAGCATCCCAAGTACAAACTCTGAACATAGTTTGATACTACATCGAGCGATCGCTAGTACCTGTTTCCAACTTGAAATCACAGGAAAAATTAACAATGGATATTACTACAAATTATTTAGGATTACAATTACGCTCCCCTCTAATAGTGGGAGCAGCTGCGCCTTTAACTGAAGATTTAGATCACCTCCAACGTATGGAAGATGCTGGTGCTGCAGCAGTAGTTTTACATTCTTTATTTGAAGAACAACTGCGCCAAGAACGATTAGAATTGCACCACCACTTAGAATACGGTACAGAAAGTTTTGCTGAAGCTCTCAGTTATTTTCCTGAACCAGAAGTATTTCATGTCGATGCTTCAGAATATTTACAGCATATTAGTCTGGCTAAAAAGATGGTAAATATTCCTATTATTGCCAGTCTCAATGGTTCAACTCTTGGGGGATGGACTCATTATGCTCAAGAATTAGAAGCTGCAGGTGCAGATGCTTTAGAGTTAAATATCTACAATATCCCCACTAATATGGAAATGAGCGGGGAGCAAATCGAGCAAAGTTATATTAGTATCATGCAGGCTGTTAAATCTGAGGTAAATATTCCGGTTGCTATTAAACTTAGCCCCTTCTTCAGCAATATGGCAAATATGGCGAAAAAGTTAGTAGAAGCTGGGGTAAATGGATTAGTTTTGTTTAACCGTTTTTATCAGCCAGATATTAATATTGAAGAGCTAGAAGTAGCAAGTAATGTGTTATTAAGTACCCCACAAGCAATGCGTTTACCTCTGCGTTGGATAGGGATTCTTTATGGTAGGTTAGAAGTTGATTTGGCAGCAACTAGCGGTGTACAGAAAGGGCAAGACGTAATTAAATTGTTGATGGCTGGTGCCAATGTAACTCAGATAGTTAGTGTTGTATTGCGTCATGGAATTAATCATATAAAAGTTATTGAAACAGAAATAATTAATTGGATGGAAGAACATGAATATGAGTCCATTACTCAAATGCGGGGTAGTATGAGTCAAATTAATTGTCCTGATGAGAGCGCATTTGAACGGGCGCAGTATATGAAAGCAATTCAAAATTATCAACCTGCTCACAGTTTGGTTTAATCTTGGTAGTGCTAAACAAGTCATGATTTTTCCTACTTAA
>JAJEAQ010000785.1 GCA_022822685.1 Trichodesmium sp. jk18x7bins.61 | reverse complement strand
TAGAACATTTTTAGTTCCTAACCTATAGTTCGGAGCAGTAGTTGTGATGGATAATTGGCAGGCTCAGAAGTTAAAAGAAATTGAACCGTTAATTCAATCAGCAGGGGCAAGTGTACTGAATTTATCACCGTACTCTCCAGACTTTAATCCGAACGAATTATGGTAGTCAGAACTCAAAGCTTTTTTGCGTCAGTTTTCTCCAACTACAGCTAAGAT
Organism: Trichodesmium sp. jk18x7bins.61; assembly: GCA_022822685.1. Lineage (GTDB taxonomy): Bacteria > Cyanobacteriota > Cyanobacteriia > Cyanobacteriales > Microcoleaceae > JAJEAQ01. The sequence continues at coordinate 5,121 of JAJEAQ010000785.1, read as the reverse complement.
GGTTGAGCTCATACTTGCTAGTGGAGTCTCGTTATTAAATACCAAGCACTTCAAAAACTATTTGAAAACCTGTTGCTACTGTACTTCATAAACCAGGAATAGGCTGTAAATGGTAAGGCAGCACCAGAAACAGAAGCGATAATTGTCATCAAAAATAAACTATAGCGCGAAGCGCTGGTATAGTTACAGATTAAAACAGGGGAACTGCTCAGTAAAAGGAGATTCAATCCTGATTTGTAAATACGTGAGAGCGAAGCGCTATAATACCTACTACAAAAGCGATCGCTAAATTTTTTTGCAGAATATAAGCCCATATGATTGCTACATCACTGTCAGATTGCACCCCGCTTAATTTATAAATATCTTCGGTGCTTTTCTCAACCATGAAATCTGCCCTCATGTCTTTTATATCTGTAAAATTATTCGTGCCAAATTGAAATAAATGAGAACGCCAAGAACATCTACAGCGGTAGTAATAAATGGTGCTGACATTAAAGCAGGATCTAACCCCAATGAACGAAACAGGAATGGCAATGAGGAGCCAGCAACAGAAGCTAAAATCGATATTGCCACTAAACTTACTCCCACTGTCACTGACACTTCTAAATTGCCGTTGACAATAAACAGGAAAGCCCAAGCTGTTGCTAGTAAACCAAGAATACCCCCAAGTATTGCACCAGCAGCAGCTTCACGCAAAATTACTCGCACAGGTCCGATTTTCCAAATTTCATCAGTATTCATACCTCGAATCACAACAGTAGAAGATTGGGCTCCTACATTTCCACCAGTGCCAGTTAATAATGGAATAAATGCTGCTAAAGCAACTACCTTTTGCAGGATATCTTCTTGAGCTGTAATAATCCCACCAGTCACACTATTTGTGAGTAGTAACACAAATAACCAGACTACTCTTTTCCGAGCCACAGCAAACAAATTGACCTGGAAATAGTTATCGCCTTCAGACTGCACACCACCCAGGGCATAAATATCTTCAGTAGTTTCCTGCTCTAAAATATCAAGAACATCATCAATGGTGATGATACCCACCAATCTTTGCTCGCTATCTACCACTGGCACTGCCAGAAAGTCATAACGCTGAATAATTCGAGCAACTTCTTCTTGATCAGTACCAGTTTGCACCGAGACAAAATCACGACTCATTATTTCGCCTATGCTTTGGTTTAACTGGGCAGTGACTAGGTCTCGTAATGATAGAATACCTGTAAGATGGCGGTTAGTGTCAGTGACATACAAAGAGTAAATTGTTTCAGTCACATGGGCTAATGAACGAATACGTTCTAAACTTTGAGAAACTGTATACTCTTCTTTCAGGGATATGTATTCCGGAGTCATGATCCGCCCCGCAGTACCAGCATTGTAGCCCAGAAGTTGGGCAGTAGCTTGACGCTCTGAAGGACTAAGTTGACCTAAAAACCTTCGTACAACTGTTGCAGGTAATTCTTCAAACAGTTTGGCGCGGTCATCAGGTGACATTTTATCAACGATATCTATAACTTCTTGACGCTTGAATTTTTCGCACAGAGACTGTTGCACACTAGAGTCAAGATATTCATAAACTTTGATCGCTTCTTGTTTTGATAATAAACGAAAGGCAATCACTTGCATGGTTTCTGGTAAACCTTCGATCGCTTCAGCAATATCAGGCGGTTGTACTGGGATTAACATAGCTTTAGCCCCAGACAAGTTATCTTGTTCTAGCAGAGTTTGAAGTTGCGATCGAACTAACTCCCGTAATTCTTGACGAGAAATAGTTGCTACCGAAGGGGATGAGTAGTTATTATCTTCAGTCAAAGCTAACCCTCCTTTATAAATATATTGCTCTCGGAATTAATCCAATCACAATTTTTAGGTTTATTGGTTAAAAATTGAAATAGGAGTCAGCAATTTTGGAGTCACTGAGCCTGGTGCAGAAATTGAATAGGGATTTAAACTGTTCTAAACTTCCTTCTTCCTTGCTTTTACAACCCACTACATTCATCGGCAGCAGGAATAGTCACACCTATAAGAGGTGTTGTTCCTGCTAACCTAGTTAAAATATCAGTAATTTTATTAATTGTACGTTGAGCTAAAATATAGTCATTAACTGTTTTTTGCCACTCAGAATCATTAGTGGGTAAAATCATGCCATAGGAAACACAGGTGAGCGGTCGATTTGGCTCTATAGAATATTGCTCTTGTTTTAATCCTTGTCTTAAGGCTTCTCCTACTAACAAAATACCGTCACTAGCAAAGGCATCAATATTTCCTGCTAGGGCATCTTTAACAGCAGTTTCTCGACCTGATGCTCCTTGATCAGCTTTTGGCTCTGCTAATTGATATCTACTATTAATAAACTGCTGTGTGATAGAATCATTCAGGACTCCAATTACAGCTCCCTCCATAAATCCATCTGGATTCACTATTAGTCTTCTGTCTGGCTTCATCGTTAGATATGTGCCAGTTATAAAAAAACGTTCAGAATAAATTACACCTGCTGGTGAATTTTTTCTAATAGTATTAGGACCACATTCCAGATGAACTCGTTTATTGGCCACACTCCGATAACGTCCTTTTTCTGTATCTTCATCGAGAATAGTTTCTAAAGTTTCTAAGCTAATTTTCCGATTTAATTTTTGTTCTAAATTTTCTTTAAATTCATTCATTAGATCTATGCAAATTCCTTCCCATTCAACCCCTGAAACATAACCAAAAGGAGCGGCGTCTTTTCTAATTCCAACTTTTAGCACTCCAGTTTGTTGAATTTCTTGTAATACTGCCTGTGCCCGAGCCACAGCAGGATTAATTAAGGAAAAGATAATAATGAATATTATAGTTTTCGACTTTTGTTTCATTGGCTTATCTCTTTCAGAAAGTTATAAAAAACTTCGCTCCCTGCCACCTCTAGTTCCCTGCTTTTCAAAGGGGGTTAGGGGGGTCTAAAATCAGGGTACTAGGAGAGGGATATTCAATTGCACAGCATCCTCTTTGACAATTATTTATTTATAAGTGTTCAACCGAACATGATTTATACCCATTTATGCTTCTTCACGCCTTAGTAAATTACATTCAGTAATCGTACAGAATTCCCAATCTGGAATTGTAGCTCCAATCAACTGAATTATTCCCTGATAATTTATAGCGTTTCTCGAACTCATGAGGTACACTTTTATTTAATTCCGACTCCAGACTCCCAACTCCCAACTCCCAATTCCCAATTCCCAACTCCCAAAAATCAGAAATCTTTATACCTCACCAATATGAGAACTGCTATATCCACCGAAGGCCTAACAGCAGCAGCTTTGCTTGTCACACATCCCAGAGTAAGTAAGCCCATAGCTAAAGCTAGAGGCTTCCTAACTTTATTATTTGCATTGGTTGAGGTTTGTAGACGCGGAGTGGCTTCCGTCAAGTATGCCCATCCAATTTTCCCTTGTACTATCTACATTCAGCACCGCTGCCTCCTTTAATATACAAGGAACTATCAAAATGTCAATTTTATGATCAAATTTCCTCATTTCACTAATTAAGTATTAGCATCGTTGTGTACAAATATATCTACTGTTTCTATGGTTACTATTCCTTAATTGTAACAATAATTGGTAAATCTGAAGAAAGAACTAATAAATTAGTAGTGTGGATAGTTCCCTGATGACTAAAACCTTCTGTAGAACTAACTGTAGTTGCCCCGGCAATTCCCCTTTTTTTGCTATTTCAATCAATGCTATATATATTGCTTTATTTTTCCACATAGCTGCTTCGCTAGTGTAAATAATCAATCTTTTAAAAGATGTCATTGCATTTTTTCCTACTTAGTAATTAATCTAGCTAAAACTATCCCCAAATATAGGTTGATCAACCCGAATACTGCACTCACAAACCAATAAATTAGTGCTGTCAGCCAATTATTTTGCCGCAGGAGATTAAAAGTATCTAATTCATAAGTAGAAAAAGTTGTATAAGAACCCAGGAATCCTACCGCTATAATTAATCTCAGATCTGGTGGAATTAAAATCGCTTCTCCTAAAGCTAGAGTGACAAAAAATCCCATACCAAAACTGCCAGTTAAGTTAACAAAAAAAGTACCATAAGGTAATGTGGCATCAAAATAATCTGAAATCAATTTACTAATGTAATACCGACTCAAAGCACCAGCGATCGCTCCCAAACTAATTGCCAGTGGAGTTCGAATTTCTGGCTTTTGCAACATTTGCTCTAATAAATTACTCACATTAAACCTCTTTAATACCAATTTCATCACATATTTCTATCAGATAGCAATCTTTCAATTATCTACAGCCATCATCCCGTTAATATGCAAAACCCATGTATGTGATTTATTTTAAGTGAAATGTTATAAGGTGGGGGCTTTTCATAGAAGGTTTGTACATTATTGAAACTACGGATGAAGTCGCCGAGTGTTTTTCATCTCGTAGCTGTGGGCTCCGCCTGCCGTAAGGCAAAGCACTTCGGGCTTCCAAACTACTGAGGGTTTTTAGGTGATTCAGGAGCAGGGAGTAACTGATATTGATTCGGATATACTGTTCTAGCTGGAGTTGGCTCTTGCTTAGACTCGGAAGGAGTAATTGACTTTGGAGAAGTAGCGCCAGGACTTGTTTGAGGTGGGCCAGGTAAAGTGGCCAGAGCAACGCGATCGCCTCCTACTTCTCGCAACAAATCTAGAACTTGTACAACATCATTGTATTTTGCCTCTTTAGGAGCGTATAAAACAACTACTCCCTGAGGATTAACTTGATGATATCTACGCACAAATTTTTCCAGCTCAACAGCATTTACAGGTTCTTGCTCTATAAAAGTTTTTCCCACCTCATTCACACTCACAAGTAACATATCTTGTGATTGAGGTTTACCCGTGCTAGCTTGTGGTAAATTAACATTAATTGCTTGCTGACGAGTTAATTGCAAAGCAGCCAAAAGGAAGAAGGTTAGAATGCAGAAAATCACATCAATTAGAGGTATTAATTCAATCCTAACTTCTTCAGTAGAAAATTCTTGATTAAGTTTCATATTTTTTCAATTATTGTCTATCAGAAAGTGTCATCTCATTCGTCAGCTACCAGTCACAACAAATCTAGTTCTACTGACATTATAAATCCTATCAAT
>JAJEAQ010000519.1 GCA_022822685.1 Trichodesmium sp. jk18x7bins.61 | reverse complement strand
AAAAGAAGAGCGCAGTCGTTTTTGTGTAAATCTGTCCCCAATCGGTAGAGTACTAATTATAAATAAATTGTTCCTCATCTCCAGGGAGTCAGGGATAGACTCCTCACATATCACTATGAGGTAGATGGGTGGTATATTTGTAGGAATGATGAAATAGAATCTGTGTCTATAGAGGATGTGGAGATATGGCTGACTGAGAAGAATTTCTGCTTGTATTGAGCTTGGGTTGGTTGATGATGGTGTTAGGTGGGTGAGTTTAGCTTTGCTACATGAATGTGGAAGTGGCTGAATTCGGCGTTGTTTGGTTGGGGCTACGGAGTGGGTATGTCAATCAACGTTAATAATAAAAATGTGTTTAGGAATTCCTGGTCAAATTATAGAAATAACAAATGTTGCTCAGAAGTTAGCAACGGTTAATATTAGTGGGGTAAGGCGAGAAGTAAATATTGCTTGCATTGTGGATGAAGAACACCCGGTTGAGTCGTGCATTGGTGACTGGGTGTTAGTTCATGTGGGCTTTGCAATGAATCGTTTAGATGAGCAGAAGGCAGCAGGAACTTTGAAATTGTTCAGGAAGTGGCTGCTGTGATGAATTAAAAGGTAATATTCAAATCAATTAATCTTAAAAAAAGTAGGTTGGGTAGAACGAAGAGAAACCCAACTCACGCCCAGCTTATATCATCGATTGAGATAATTAGAGATAACAACCCTTGATAGGGACAAAACCTGTTTTATCCCCCCAACCCCCCTTGGAAAGGAGGGAGTTAAGCAAATTATCTTTTGGTCTTCCCTTTAAAACAAAAAGCGCAGTATCTTCTTTTTGTCGAAATTCCCGGAACTGACAAATATAGGAAAAAATTTATGAAATACGTTCAAGAATTCCGCGATGCCCACACAGCAAAAGGTTTAGTTAGAGAAATTGAGCGACTGAGTCAACAGTTAGGCAACACCGCTGAACACCCACTCAAAATTATGGAAGTTTGTGGGGGCATACTCATTCTATTTTTAATATGGCATTGAAGAAGTTTTGCCAGATAATATAGAACTGATACATGGGCCAGGATGTCCAGTTGGCGTTATGCCTAGAGGTAGATTAGATGATGCGATCGCTCTAGCTGAACAACCAAACGTCATTTTTACCACTTTCGGGGATGCCATGCGGGTGCCTGGCTCTCAAAAAAGTCTGCTACAAGCAAAAGCTCAAGGTGCAGATATCCGGATGGTTTACTCACCACTAGATAGTTTGGCAATAGCTAGACAAAACCCAGATCAAGAAGTGATTTTCTTTGGCTTGGGCTTTGAAACTACAGCCCCTAGTACTGCTTTAACTATTTTGCAGGCGGAAGCCGAAGGTATCAAAAACTTTAGTATTTTCAGCAATCATGTTTTAGTTGCTCCTACCCTAGAAGCATTACTCAGTAACCAAAATTTGGAGCTACAAGGTTTTGTCTGGCCTGGGCGTGTTAGCATGGTTATTGGTATCGAACCCTACTGCGTGATTTCGGAAAAATATCATAAACTGCTAGTAGTCTCAGGATTTGAACCTCTGGATATTTTGCAATCTACCTGGATGTTACTACAACAACTGGTGGAAGGTAGGTGTGAGGTTAAAAACCAATATAATCGTGTGGTTAAACCAGGTGGTAATAGGGTGGCACTCGATGCAATAAGTAAAGTATTTGAGGTGCGAGATAAATTTGAGTGGCGTGGTTTGGGAGAGATTTCTGAGTCTGGGCTCAAAATAACTGAACCCTATGCCTGTTTTGATGCAGAAATCAAGTTTTGTATACCAAATAAAAAAAGTTGCTGATGCTGCTGCTTGTCAATGTGGGGAGATTCTTAAAGGTGTGTTGAAGCCTTGGCAATGCAAAGTATTCGGTACTACTTGTACTCCTGACAACCTTATCGGTACTTGCATGGTTTCCTCTGAAGGTGCTTGTGCTGCTTATTATGAATATGGTCGTTGTCTACGATGGCGAAGGTTGCAGTCTAAAAGCTGGATTTTTAGGGCAGATAAAAACCGTGTAGCTAATTGTTAGGTTTCATTCTTCAACCAAACCTACGCAATCACATTCACGTTGATAAACATCCTGTCGCTATGCGGAAAAAGTAGAAAAAACAGATGAGTAGGTTGGGTTAAGCGGAGCGCGTAGCTTGCTTCCCGTTAGGGTAACCCAACAAAAACCTATATGATTTTGGGTTAAGCTTACGTAAGGCAATCGACATTATTTAAGAGGAGAAAATTATGCCCCATTTATAACTATTCAAATTGCTGATGGTCACTCGGTAGAATTAAAACGTAAACTAGCAAAAGCTGTAACTGATACTGTGGTTTCTACTTTGAGAACCAAACCAGAATGGATGACAGTTCATATCGACGAATTTAGTCGAGAGAATTGGGCGGTTGGCGGTCAACTTCACATTGATAAACATCCTGGTCGTCATGCAGAAAAAGTATAAAAAATAGTTAATTTATAGGGTACGTAATACAAATTTTATTTCATAATTTAATCAGTTAATTGCTGTCTATTATGCTAAATACAAAAATAGTAATCAGAGATGCAGTTCCCAGTGAGCTGAGAATAATTATGGAATTGCTGTATCTAAAAGCAGAATTTTACGGCTGCCCCGAATCTATAAAAGCCACAACTGAACAACTCAATCAAGGTTTATTCTGCCCAAATCTCCTCACTTCTATTTGATTAGCTGAAGTAGGAGGCAAACTGGTAGGTTTTGCCAGTTATCACCACATTTATTCCACTTTTTTAATTAAACCTGGTATTTGGCTAGATGATTTATATTTGAAAGCAGAATACCGGGGAAAAATTGGGCAAACTTTGATGCCCCGCCTGTGTCAAATTGCTGAAGAAACAGGCTGGGGTAGAATCGATTGGACTGTCAATATTAATAACTCTAATGGTATTCAGTTTGACGAAAAAATTGGAGCAAATATTATAGAAAAAGTGAGGTTGTGTCGTCTTGATAATAAAGCTATTAGAGACTTCCAAATCAAAAAAAATCCTAAATTTTCTTGATGTACAGACGATCGCGGGCATTTTGACCACTCCACAGGATAGATACTTTGTTTCTGGAAAATCAGATAAAATGACTAGCTTAGTAACTAACGAACCTACTCAACATCCTCTATTTAAAAAAAATCGAACAAGCCAGACGTCGCCCCACTAAAGTGCGTGACACTGATGTCACCCTCGCTCACGGTAGCGGCGGTAAAGCGATGCGTGACCTCATAGAGGATATTTTTGTCCATAATTTTGACAACTCCACCTGTTCTCAACTCGAAGACCAAGCAATATTTGACCTCGCCAGTCTCACCGCTCAAGGAGATAGACTTGCCTTCACCACTGACTCTTATGTAGTTGATCCCATCTTTTTCCAGGAGGCAATATTGGCGAACTCGCAGTCAACGGCACCGTAAATGATTTAGCGGTGAGTGGGGCAAAACCTTTGTATCTTTCTTGCGGAATGATTATCGAGGAGGGTTTTTCCATCGACTCACTCCGCCAAATAGCTCAAAGTCTGAAAGTAGCAGCAGATGTGGCCGGAGTCAAAATTGTGACCGGAGACATGAAAGTTGTTCACCGAGGTGCTGCGGAGAAATTATTTATCAATACTGCCGGGGTGGGCGCTCCGGCATTGATATCTCGGCCCAAAATCTCCAACCAGGGGATGTCATCATTACTAATGGATATCTCGGTGATCACGGTGCAGCAATTACGATTGCCCGTGGAGACTTAGCTTTAGTCACAGAAGTCAGCAGCGACACTTAACCTCTGAACGGTTTAGTTGGTACTATTCTTAATATCTGTCCGCAAGTACGAGCGATGCGAGATGCTACCTGTGGCGGTATTACTACAGTCTTGAATGAATTTGCCATGAGTTCGGAAGTGGAGATACGACTTTTTGAATCTTCCCTACCAGTGCGGGATGAGGTGCGAGGAGTTTGTGAAATTATCGGTATCGCTCCTTTGTATCTAGCTAATGAGGGTAAACTGGTGACAGTAGTGCCAGAGGAGAAAGCGGAAGATGTTTTGTTGGCGATGAAATCTCATCCGGCTGGAAGGGATGCTGCCATCGTTGGCGGAGTTATTGTTTCTCCTCCGGGAATTTTACTACTGCGAACCAGTTTCGGTAGCGTTCGCATTGTCGATATGTTAGTGGGAGAGCAACTGCCAAGGATTTGTTAGGGGAAAAAATCAAGGTTTTAGAAGGACTTTTTTATAACAAATTATCCGATTCATGTCGGCGACTGGCTCAACATGATATTATATAGGATTACGTAGGTTGGGTTGAGCAAGCGTTAACCCAACAAAGCTAATGCTCCAGAGATGATATACAACAGATTGTAGGTTGCAGGAGATACAATGTTTCCATATAGGATGCCGGCATCACCGGGAGTCAAAACCGCAATCGATAATATGTCGGTTGACGTCGGGAGTATGTCAATAGTTCTTCCCCTATCTTCCCCCATACCTACTCTTGATATGTACGAACTAGGAATTACTCAAAATATTGTGGCTATCGTTGCCGAAAATGCTGGCGATCGCCCAGTCAAAAGAATCACCCAGGAAATAGGTCAACTTTCTGCCATCATGGCGGATGCTATTGAATTTTGTTTTGATGTATGCAATAAAGGCATGGTTTTAGAAGGCGCCACCTTAGAAATTTTAGAAATTCCTGGTTTAGGAAAGTGTCGTTAATGTGGGGCATAAATTCCCATAGAGCAACCGTTCGGTATTTGTCATGTGTGCAAAAGTGTTGAAATTGATATTATTCAAGACAAAGAACTCAAAATTAAAGAAATGGAGGTTGAAGAAAAATCTGTGTAATATCATGTCCAGTTAAATACTTATAAGTAAATAATGGCAGAAGATGCTGTGCTTTTTGTTTCATGGGAGGAACTAGAGGATGCTGTACTTTTGATATCTCTATCTCATCCACCTTTGTTTTACCTCCCCCCTCCCCCTGGTTTTATCCCCCCTAGCCCCCCTTGACAAGGGGGGGGAAGGGAACTAGAGGATGCTGCGCTTTTTGTTTGAGGAGGAAGCCAGAAGATGCTGAACTTTTTTTATGGAGGAGAGCAAAGGATGATTTGCTTTACTCCCCTTGACAATGGGGGTTGGGGGATCAAACAGGAGTTTTGGGGCTAGAAGTTTGTTATAACTAATTATCCGATTCATGTCGGCGACTGGCTCAACATGATATATTGCATCCCTAGATGAAGTTGTTAAGCGATCGCCACTTAAGAATCAATTTACTGCAGTAGAAAAGTTCAATTATTGATTCAGAGCAGCGATCGTTGTGATTTAGAAATTGAAGGTATCAGGCAGTTATCTATACAATTCAGGACAAAACTCTTTGCCCCAGTCAGGCAAACTTGCATCTGGATTTACCAATTGACGGTCAAGTAATTCAATTATACCAGGCATTTTATTTAACAAATCAAATACAATAATGTTGCAGGGTTTTGAGTTTTGATCTGTAAACGAACTCGCGTTAGCATCAAGTTTTAAATAAAAACTAGGATCGCGATTAACATCACTGCCCAACCCAATGATGACAACTTTTGATTCATCTTGACTATTAAGCTTCCGGCAAGTTGCTTCAATATAGTTGACAAAAGCATCCCGATCGTCAATATCCCCATCAGTATAGATAATTATAAATCCGCCTCCATTGCTCCTTGTGCCAAACCACTGATCGACAATTTGTTAAAAAGTAGGAGTTAAAAAAAGTGTTACTATCGGGCTGATTTTCCTCAAAGAGAGCCGGCACTAGGGAATCATCTTGGATCGGACGAATTACTGTAGAGGAACGATTGGGGCTAAAAAATGTCACAGTAATTTCATCGCAAATTCTTTCACCATTCATACCTGCAAGACTGAGAATGTGATCAACATGCATGCATGACTTTCTATAACTTCTGCAGTAGCTTTCCAACGACGTTCGTTGTTGAATAAAGGATTTCTTCGCGCCATCTCGCCACTTTTTTTCAATTAACATATAAACCTTGCGGTTATAAATTCTTTGGTTAGGCATAGTACTTATCCTTTTTGTAATTATTTGCTTTGTTTCTGCTGCCGGAGTCGAAACTTCAGAAGTTTTGATAACATTATAAGTCTTCCCAGTGGTATCTGTTTGGACATAACTAGACGAGTTCTTTGCCTCAAGCCTTTCCTGATCATTTTTTTCTGTTCTGGGTAGTTACTCAACTACATTTTTTTAGTTATAGATATTACATTTTGCAGAAATTTAAACATGAAAAATTGGCTAAATTTATCTCCATTTTATGGTAGGTTGTCGCGATCGCTCGCTTCATCTTTACTTTTATCCTCTGAATTTTTGAGATTTGACATTAGCTCGACTAAAGATTTAAACCATACTGAAACGATCTCTCTCAGTACGGATAAAGACAGTTTATCCTTGGCTTTAGATTGAGAAATTTCTATCCAATTGTCGGTATCTACAAGTTTTGATAAACCGCGCCAGATTTGAGCTTCTGTCATAATTTCCATTTTTTTTAAACCCTGTTACTATGCTATGTATGACCAGAGGAGCTGTTTCAGGGGGCAATTTAGAGTGCCTGATTTCCTCTACCAGTTGCTCTCTGAATTTGGAAATATTCGGACCGATTTTCTTGGTTAAATCTGGTGCTTGACTTGATGGAATTTCTGCTGTTTTATCTACAGCAATAACTGTGGATAATTTCGAGCAGGAAACATAGAATCCGTAATCGACAAAACTGGTATAAATATTATCCTGATTCGGAGAATACTCAACACCTGGAGGCAAGTAAGTTTATTTTGCCTTGCTTAAATTCAGTTCTAACGTATTGTGAATTTTAATAAATTCCTGAGCATTAATAGCTTTACCATCAAAAAAATCACTGACTATTTCAGAGGAAATATTTAACTCTTCTACCAACTTTTACTGATTCTGAAAAAGAGTGATTCCCAGAGCAATTCTAATTTTATCAACATCCTCTGAATCAACCTGCAATAAATCTGGATTTTTTAACAATTCCACACCTAAACTAATTTCTTTGGTTAGCACCTGATGTTTTTCATCTACTAAAGCACGGGCAGCTAACTGACGTAAAATCAGTTCATTATCATCAGTATCTGTCCCTACTAATGCCAGATCGATTCTAATTTTACGGCCAATAATATCCATACATTTTTCAGATTCAAAACCAGTGATTAATAACAACAAACCAGCCTCTGGCAATCTTTCTAAAACTACTGATGGAGAGCTAGTTTCAATTAAAGAAATAGCATTTTGCGACAGAGGTGGTATTTCTTGTTTAACTGTTCCATCTGGGAGCGCCTTTATCCCACAGTAATCTTTATTTTGATCATAACCACGACTTTGAACGTAAATCTTCATAGTTTCTGTCACCATCCATAATTTATCTACTCTTTATATCTCTAACAACTCCTTTCCCTGCAAGATAGTAAAACCATCTGTAGTTTTCCAAGTTTGGGCAAACTGTTTAACAGCTTGTTCAAAATACTTTCTTGCTGAAACACGTCGCGGAGAGTTCTCCATATCGGCGATCGCTGATAAATTTGCTCATCGTTGTGCTGTTTGAGCAAAAAAACTCAAAAGACATCGAAGCAAATGGCCGTTATCGATTGTAAGTGTCACTACTGCTATTCTTTTTAAATACAAACCAGGGTTGGTTAAAGTCTTCAACATAGTAGGGAGAGAAAAACAAGCATCCTACCGTTTGTATTGGTGTAGTAACTAGGGCGATTCTGTCTTGCCGACTGGGCTCACTGAGAAACTGCATAAAGGTGAATATTTATCTTTTATACATCCTAAAAGCCTGAGAGCAGATTCTGGAGTTTGAACATAAGTTTCACACTTGACGGGCGCTAAAATCACTAACTTAGGTTCATTTAATCTTGTGTAAGCAGCTTGAAATAACTCCAAAATTTCTTGTGGATGGTTTTTCGCACCATGCCACTTGCCGCTCTTGTCTTTGAATAAATCCCAATTTTTACTATCTGAAGGATCGAGTTTATGAGGTTCGATCATCGCTGGAGTATCTATAGAAACAATGACAGCCGCAGATTCCTTGAGCAGTTTTTTCAGATATTCTCTGCCTACGGGATTGTTTGATAAAACGTAGCTTCCGGGATAATCTCGAAAAGTCAATCTGAACAACTGACGCTCTTTTTTTGCACAGATAGAATATAAATTCAGGCAAAGAATCTGGCCCCGCAACTGCTGCTGTTCCTGCTATTCCTCTAGTACCCTCCCTAGCTGTAATTTCATCGGCCATACTCTTGAGGTCTTTCAGATTTTTTTGTAGGATTTCTTCAGTGGCAGAGTCGGGGTGAAATTCAAAATTCACCTCTTGATTAATATTACTAAACTGTTCGTATATTGATGTTAAAAGTGTGGTTTTACCAACACCGCTTGCTCCTAACATGGTAGTGACAATTTCAGGAATAGTCATAATTTTAGTTCTCCTAGTTAGTTAAATTAGTGTAAGAATTGCAGTTTTTATAACTGATTTGTTTCGGCAGTCTGTGCCACCAAAGCCTCTCAATCTTTTCGGTAAATGCTGTCTTTATCCTGTCCGTATTCTTTCGGCCAAATAAAACCTTTATACTTGTGAATAAATATTTGCCATTCTTCTTTCACATTTTCAGAGCGCAACACACGAGCAATAAAATCTTTTACTTCATAAAAAGTAGTTTTACCAGGCTCTACGAAGATATTGTCTAAATTATTTTCGCAGCGATAAACAGCTTCCTCATGCAATGCCTCTAAATAGTCAAATATTTCCTGAGCCATTTTTTCCCAAGTCTCTGGATTTTCGTTTTCAACACGAGATATCTGAACAGTTTTACGATTAGGATTGAGGTTATTTAAAAGCGGACGAATCATGTAACGGAGGTTGGCTTTGTAAGACATTTCAAATTTATAAAGGCTGGTAAAAAGTTGCTTGAGATTTGCCAATCTGTCATCCATTCCTTCTACAATCACCTTGAGAAACTGACTTCCTTGAAGGTGACGCAGAGAAGGTATATTACCTAAATTTGCTTGTTCTATCAGCACATTAGTGACGCGGATTTTGATTCGTTCAACAGAATTATTTAAACCAGTATCCATTGCTTCAAAATGTTTGGTCAAATGAGTCCGAATCTCCTTTAAATACCTGTTAAAAGTGCTTTCCCAATCACCAATATCTGCTTTTCGTCCCATAATATCTTCAATTGTGGGTAATCCAGAATCTGCCCCACACTGATTGAGTTAGAAAAGGCTGTCCTCCTGTCCATTGGAGAATAAGCTGGATTACCTGCTTCGGCTGATTGATAATTTCCCCTATTCCGCTCCAGAGTTCTTGACAATCTCCCGTCAGAGGTTCTATTTCTAAGCGATCGCCTACATTAAAAACTATACCTTGATCAGTTAAAAATTCAGCAGGTTTTGCTACTCCCAGAATCACAAAATTTCACTTTCTCAGAATCTCATTATTAACTTCACTAGATAAGCTTTTAATAACTCCGATCAAGTCATTTTGCAAATTCCAATTAATCAGAGATTGAATCTCATCTAAGAAAACCGCCAAATTACGATCAATTTTAGTTAAAATTTCTGCTTTGATAAAATCACAAAATTTTTGGCATGGTGGAGAATTCTGCTGGCTTTCCCAATCAGCTTTAAACTTAACTGAAACTGGATTTTATGGATGCTCCAGAAGCAGAAGTAAAAGCTCATCTATATTTTGGCAAATTTAATCTAAAATACTATACCAAAATGAATCACCAGAACTAACCCCACCTAATCCCTGTAAATTAATTTCAACACATACTATACCGTCATCTCTTAAAAGTTGAGCCGTTCTAACCATCAAACTAAATTTTCCCATTTGACGGGGAGTTAAAATAGAACAAATTCGATTATTAGTATGAGAAATTTTTGCCAACTCAAGTAATTCATCATCAATCGATCGCTTTTCATAGGTTTTAGCTTCCCAAGGCAAAGTTCCACCTTGAATTTGATAAACACTGTTCCTATCCTGAGCAGCCATAATTACTGTTCCTTGTGATTTATAAATCTAAATTTTTCTCAAAAAACCTTCTATATAATTCACAGCTTACTTCCTCATTATTATCACTTAACTTAATTAAACCAATTTTTACTAATTGAAATTTAGAAAAGATATCGTTAGACCTTTCACCCTGCATAATTTTCTGAAAACAAACTTTAAGTTTCTCGTTTCCAGGAGCTTGTAATCTCCTCAAATTATTCAGTAAGTAATCGCTAAAAGCCCCATTAATTTTTGGTGCTGCTTCTTCTAGTTGCTCTAAACTAATATTAGTTTGACTGATTTGATAAAGCGCCCTTTGAACTAAACTGGGATGACCGCCGATTAATTTCATCAAACGATTTACATGATTTTCATTTCAAGTTAAGCCATAGATTTTAGCTAAATTTAAAATAGATTTTGGTGTGAATTCATCTAATTCGACAGGAGTTCCTACATTCTGCAAAGGTGAACCTTTAAATTTAGCATCGGGATATGGTTCAGTTGAATAAGCAATTACTACACTCGGCCAAATAACTTTTGTACGATTTACTACTAACTTCATTTTAGTTTCATTCCAGGTTCTCAGTACAAGCAAAAAATCATTTTGAATGGGTTTCCCAAATATCAAATCAATGCCATTAATTAGTAATGTTTTTGGTGTTTTAATAATCTTTTGAAAGATATGTTATTCCAGATAATCTGTACAATTTTTGCCTGGAGGCTTGTATTTATCGAAAGCAAACTTTAAATCTGTTGATACGAGTCCTGGTGTTAATTTAACAAAGGCTTTCCCTACTTCCTCTGTAAACCGATCAAATAGTTTTGATCGGTCGGTAAAAGTATCACTGCCAAAGGCATCAGTGCCAAAATCTACACGAGCGACTTTTTCCTTTTTTTCGCTTTCTAAAAAATCACCGATTCTGTCTAATAACGACGATTTGCCCATTCCTTTTGCTCCTTTTACCCTCATAAAAGGAACAGATTTATTTACCTCTCTTGCTAAAGTTAGTTCTTGCTGACACACTTCATCAGCTTTTCGCCTGATATATAAAATCGAATCTAAAAGAACTTCTCCTATTAATAAAGCTCCTTTATAAGCCAAAGACTTTAAGATAATTGTATTAGCTAGTCGCTGGCATCGTTCACCATTAGTTGAAGTAGAATTTTTCGTAATCTCAACTAAGCCAATCTTTTGAATTTTTTTTAATTTTATCTCTGCATAGTTATGATCAATTTTAGAAGCAATATAACGGTGCAAAAGTAGGGCAAACTCACCATAGCTAAGTTGACTCTGCCACCCAATAGGTATGAGGTGATGAGCCAAAATCTCAAATTCTTTTTGCTCTTGCGTATCTAACTGTTGGAGAAGTAAATTGTGGGAGTTCATCAAATCCTACTCCTCTACTTGAGTTTTTATGTATTAAATCTACTGTGGCATTTATCTCTAAGTAGAGCAACAGTCTTTATGTCTCAAATTTAAGTTTTAATACCTCAGTAATACCTCAAGAGGTTGGCTTGCCATACATGAAAGGTATTTTATTTGATCAGACCATTATTATTTTTTAACCCACTCTTTAGGAATAGGTACAAAATTTGGCAATATCTCAGCGAACCAGTTGCAGTTTCTTTACAGTTTTCCTAAAGTATTGTCTAACGCTTAGAAATATTTTTTGTTACATTATGATAATTATCATTTAGCGCTCAAACATAACCAATGCCCAGTATATCTATAATAGAATCCTGGACAATATCAAGAAACAACTAGATAAATATGTGGACAAGAGTAACCTGTGCAAGTAAATGATCCCTCTCCCAACTGCCTGATTTTATCCCCCTAGCCCCCTTTTCTATCCCCCCCTAGCCCCCCTGGG
>JAJEAQ010000253.1 GCA_022822685.1 Trichodesmium sp. jk18x7bins.61 | reverse complement strand
GGTTTGAGTTATAATTTAAATGTAGTCAAAAATCAATACTAATTTACTAATTGATTTAAGCTGACTGACATTTTTTACAGGAGTGTAGAAACACAATGAATTATTCAAATATCGAGCCCAAACTCAAAAATCATATACTGGTTTACAATCCCGTTTTCCATTCAATAAAATTGATGTTCATGGCGAAAAATTGTTGATGACTCAATCGTTGGTACCTGTTTAAGCTTTGATGGGGAAAATGATTACATTGAGCTACCTGAGATGAATATTGACTATTCAAAAGGTTTTACTCTAGAAGTTTTAGTTTACTACCACAGTTTCAATAGGTGGTCGAGAATTATTGACTTTCGTGATAGCTCAAACAAAACTTGATTTTGTTGTGTAATCAAAAAGAAACAGGAAATTTGCTGTTCAATATTTCTGGTGGCAGTAAAGACACTATAGTAGAGGACATACTAGAAAAAAACCAGTGGATTCATCTTATTGTAACAGTTGATGAGTCCCAAACATTTAAAATCTACAAAAATGGTGTAAAAATATCTGATGGTGAAGAAGCTTTACCAACTTCAGTTAATCGAACCAAAAAACTATATTGGCAAGTCTCCATGGGATTCAATTTTATTTAATGGCAAAATAGGGAATCTACAAATCTATAACCGAGCACTATCGCCTCAAGAAGTTGAAGTATTAAAGAGTTATTCAGAAATCAATTTGATACAACTTAATACTGATGCAATAGTTCCCACAGAGGAACAGAAGAAAGCAATGGAATATTGTGGAATAAATTTGGAGGAATTAAATATCGTTCGTAACAAACCAGAAGAAGTTTTTGAAATGCTTGTCATAGCTGCTTATGCATATAATAAAATGCAAAGCAAAGAATTTTCGTTGATCAAAGGATTCTGTGTAGATGTATTAAATGTTATAAGTAAATTGACAATGCATGATGGACCAAAATAGGTTAAAGCTGATCAATACAAGGAACACAATGATCCCTATAAATCTGCTAAATCTTCGTTGGATAATTTAAATTCTGATGAAAGAAAAGCATTCCTCAAGGTGGCGAGGGCTTTGACAGAAATTTCAGGAGAATCAGCGACAGAAAAAGCTTTTTTAGACTCATTAGATAAATAGTTCTCTAATCATGTAGGAAACTGCCATACAAGCTTCCTACAAAGGTTTGAGAATAATTTCTGGAGATATCTAATGACAAAAGAGGTATAAAATCAAACTCTCCTAACTGCCTTGAAGTATCATACGATGCTCGGATAATTAGTTATAAAAAAGTCTTTGTTTGTAGTTGCGATACGGCGTCCGACAGGTATTCTGGGATCTAAAACCAAACTACGAAGCTCTATTATAAGTAGTTTTAACCAACATGATATTACAGTAGAATTCCTCCCAAAGTCAGCTCAATTATAAGTGCTAGATCACCGCTTCACCAGCTTCTTGCTCACCTTCAGCAACCGAATTGACTCTGGTGTTATCTCCACTAACTCATCCGGGCCAATATATTCCAGAGCACACTCCAAACTCATATCTACAGGTGTTTGTAACTGTACTAACTCATCTCCAGTAGCAGAACGATGATTAGTCAATTGCTTAGTTTTGCACACATTCAAATCTAAATCTTGAGGGCGGTTATGTTCACCCACAATCATACCCTTATAAACCTTCGTACCTGGTGTAATAAAAAACACTCCACGGTCTTCAGCATTTTTCAAGGCATAAAAAGTTGCCGTCCCTTCCTCAAATGCAATTATTACCCCGTTGCGTCGGGCTTCAATATCACCAACCAATGCACGATAATCTAAAAAACTGTGGTTCATAATACCTTCCCCACGGGTAAGACGGAGAAATTCACCCCGAAAACCAATCAAACCACGGGCAGGAATAGAAAATTCTAACTGAGTACGACCGTTTGTACCTACCTGCATATTTTGCATTTCCCCTTTGCGTTGACCTATTCTTTCGATGCAAGCACCAACCACTTCTTCAGGAACATCTATCACTAAGAGTTCAAATGGTTCGCAAGGTTTACCGTTGACTTCCCGGTAAATTACTTGTGGTTGAGAAACTTGAAACTCATAACCTTGTCGGCGCATAGTTTCAATTAGGATTCCTAGGTGAAGTTCCCCACGGCCTGAAACAGAAAATTTGTCTGGGGAATCAGTTTCTTCAACTCGCAATGCCACATTAGTTTCTAGTTCTCGCAAGAGGCGATCGCGAAGTTGCCGAGAAGTAACAAATTGTCCCTCTTGCCCTGCAAATGGAGAGTCATTGACAGAGAAACTCATTTGTAAAGTCGGCTCGTCTACTTTGATCAAAGGTAGTGCTTGAGGTTCCTTAGGACAAGTAATAGTTTCACCAATATTAGCATCACTAAAGCCTGCAACTGCGACGATATTACCAGCCCCAGCTTCTTCAATATCAATTCGCGTTAGCCCTTCAAATCCCATTAATTTTGAAATTTTTGACTTAACAACAGTACCATCCTCTTGAACGATGGCAGCTTGTTGCCCAGACCTAATTACACCGTTGTGGATACGACCTACCACTATTCTACCCAAATACTCTGAATAGTCTAGAGTTGTTACTTGTAGCTGTAGAGGTTTTTCTGGAGCTCCCACTGGCGGGGGAACTTTCTCTAAAACAGCATTGAATAAAGGCTGCATATCTTTTGACTCTGCATCCAAGTCTTCTTTAGCGTAACCTGCCAAACCAGAGGCAAATAGATAGGGAAAATCACATTGGTCATCATCTGCTCCTAGCTCTAGGAATAAATCTAGAACTTTATCAATAGCACCATAAGGATCTGCTTGGGGACGGTCAATTTTGTTAACAATAACGATAGGTCGCAAACCTTTTTCTAGGGCTTTTTTGAGGACGAAGCGAGTTTGAGGCATTGGACCTTCGTTGGCATCCACAATCAACAAACAACCGTCAACCATACCGAGGACTCGTTCTACTTCTCCTCCAAAGTCAGCGTGACCAGGGGTATCGACAATATTGATCAGGGTATCTTTGTATTTGACGGCCGTATTTTTGGAAAGGATTGTAATCCCACGTTCTCGCTCCAGGTCGTTGGAGTCCATGACACAATCAGGGACCTCTTCCCCTTCGCGGAAGATACCAGATTGTTTGAGGAGTGAGTCAACGAGAGTGGTTTTGCCATGGTCAACGTGGGCGATGATGGCTACGTTGCGAATAGGAAGAGACATAAGAAATTTATGTTACAAATATTAGTGTTAAGTTTATTTAACCATTGTACCTGATAGAACCCAAAGATGGGCAATTATGTCAAGGGGATTCCTCTGGATATTGTTCGGACATCTCTAATAGAGCATCATCAGTAGGAGCTGTTTTTCCCTTTCGCCGAATGAAACCCAGGGCGACATGAAAAACGAAGTTCCTCTGAAGGAGGCAAGGGAGCAAGTCCCAAGATGAGGGCTTCACCTTATAATGTAATCTACTTGACTTTTAATTTGGCCAGATGTTTATTAAAGTAATTATTTAGTTATTTTGGCAATTAGGTCTACTAGCTAGGTGACTACTTTTTATACTGCACATTGACCTGTCGAATGTGAATTAAAAGAACGAATTTGACTGTTATCTATGTCTTTGCCACAATCATTAGAACGTATTGTTGAAAAATTTAAACGGGCATCTTCTAATAAGTTGCGCTATGAACAATTACTTGGTTATGCGAAAAAATTGCCTGATTTTCCTGAATCAGAAAAGAAAGAAGAAAATCAGGTTTATGGTTGTCAATCTCAAGTATATATTACTGCTAGTTTAAATGATGGTAAAGTTTTTTATCAGGGTGATTCTGATGCTCAGTTAGTCAAGGGGTTGGTTGCTCTATTAATTCAAGGCCTCAATGGATTAACTCCTCTAGAAATTGCTCAAGTAACTCCAGATTTTCTTCAAGAAACAGGATTAACAGTAAGCTTGACTCCTTCCCGTGCTAATGGTTTTTACAATATTTTTCAACTTATGAAAACGAAAGCTCATAGTTTTACTTCTGAATCCTGAAAAGTGCTGTACTGTAAATCTATTTCTCCAATCAATTGAGGATTTTTCCTAATGGAGGCTATGCGATCGCTTTTCATGTGCGTAGTAAAGCGGAACAGGATTAGATCACAATTCCCTTCACTAATTTCAGTGTTTTCTGCGGTTTAAACGGTAAATTATAGTGCTAGTAGCGGGTTTTCCTCAATACTTGAACAAACGTCGATCCCAGTCCCCACCTATAATCTTCGATCGCGGTGGGGAGGATTCAAGACTAACGTCCCACAGCAGAAATAAAGATAACCAGAAATTAAAAAATACTAGACAATTCTACTTTATGAAGTTTAGAATAAGGTAGTTTGATTTGATGCTCAAATCTATTTTCAAAAAAACCTTATACTGTAGATGATTGGTGGAGGAAATATTAAAAGTATGGACATGGAAGCCCTGAGAGAACGTGCTGGGCTTACTCGTGCAGAGGTAGCAGAGCGGCTAGGAATTAGCGAAACCAGTGTTCGTAACTGGGAAACGGGGCGTACTGAACCAACCATGACTCCCCAAAAGTACCTGGAAATTCTGGATATTTTAAAATGCACTCCAGAGGAATTAGCAGTGGCTAGTGATAAATCTATTAGTCAACGCCACAAGCGCAAACCAGGTAGGCCAAGAAAAGTTATAGACAATAATAATGAATTAAATGAGGTAAAAGGTGCAGAATCGGCACCAGGCCATTAAAAGTAGGCAGTCCGAAATGCCACTATAGTAGTGACATATAGAATCATCCGATCCGGACTTAATATTTCTGATGGTAGTCAAAATAGTTAGCCTTAACATCACTTTCAGATCAGAGCTGGCAAATTAACCATAATTCTTGATTAGGGAGTGGAGGGAATAAGCTTACCATGTGTCCTTCAGAAGATTTATATCTAGTACTATTTTGATGATGGGTATTCAACAAAAGTGATAAAAACTAAACTAAAGACTGCAATTAACTTGTTTAGTCTGGGTATCTTGCCCATGGACAATAGCAAACAGAACTGACGATTTAGAAAATACTAGATTTTGCTAATTGTTGTAGGTTTGTGAGAGTTACCTAATATTGAGTTCAGTCAAAGTGCAGGAGTGAAAATTTTGAATAAACTGAGTCTATTTAGCAAAAAATCACCAGACGATCCGAAATTGCCAGTAGATGACATTCCTGAAGCTGTTAGAGATGAATACGAAGTTTCAAAACAACAATTTATTCAGCCTCAGAAAAAATGGCCAATTGGGAAATTCCTATGGATAGGAGCGATCGCTCTCATCATTAGTATGGGCTTGCACTTCAAATTTAATCAAACTCAAGACAAAGTTTTTGTCAACCAATTGAAAGAAAATATAGGTGTAACAGTAGCTAAACCATCTCCGACTCCCATAGAAACACCTTCACCATCTCTAACCCCTTCTATTCAACAGAAAGAAAATATACTAGGACATTTGCCCTACTCAGAAGCACCTAGGCAAGAACTGAAGCCAGTTTTTGGCAACCAAAATGTGAGACTACGTTCAAGTGCAGCAGAAAAATTTGATGCTATGGTAGATGCAGCTTCGGCTGTCCAAATGAATTTGGTTCCTCTTTCAGGATTTAGAACTTTGGTAGATCAAGAATACTTATTTTTTGAGGAGAAGGCAAAGCGAGGACAAGTGACTTCTCAACGAGCTGAAGTTAGTGCACCTCCTGGTTATAGTGAACATCATACGGGTTACGCTATTGATATTGGGGATGCTACAGCACCGGAAACTCACCTCGAAGTTAGTTTTGAAAATACAAAGGTTTTCCAATGGTTAGAAGACAATGCTGGTAACTATGGTTTTGAGTTATCATTTCCGAGAAATAATCCTCAAGGCATTAATTATGAACCCTGGCATTGGCGGTTTGTCGGTGATAGTCATAGTTTGGAAACTTTTAGGGAAGCCTGGTCACTTGAGGAAGAGTTGCAAAAGGAAAATCAGGAATTAACTATGTCTAAGAGCTAGTGGTTGTGTCTGGAAAAATGGAATATTCGAGGAGATTGAGGAATTCTATAGAGAGATTAAACAATTGACTAGACTAGGATCTTGTCAATTTAAAAAGGCAAAAATTCCAATAAATCATATTGCTTGTGCTATGTTAGTTTAAAATTAATTGAAAAGTTTTGCCTCTACTATTAGAAAAAATATTTATTAAATTAAGCATGAATTATTGTCATATAATCTGAGATTTAAACTGAAATATCCCTCAATTAAAATGAGAATTGTTCCACTTGATAATCTAAGTTAATTTGTGAAAAAACAACTATCTTTATGAGGTTAAGGCAGTACAAATCAATTTAGGCGCTCCCTACTTTAGTTATGCGATCGCAAAGATTAGTCGGCACTAGATGAAGATGTGATAGCATTAACAAAATATCTTGATTCTAGTCCTAATATTGAGGCAGCTTTGGCAGGGTTTCAGGCAGAGAGAATTCCTATTGTCCACGAAGCTCAACGGACGAGTCGCGAAATCAGTCGCAAAACCGGTTGCAGTGGCAAAAAGGCAACGGCAGTCGCTTAGTTTGAGCGCATTTGGATAAGTATGTGCGACAAATGCTTGTTCCCTATAAACAATACTTTCTGATTGAAAAAAAACTGACTAATAGCAGAGGTAGGGGTTTGGAGAGCAAATCCCTACATAAGACTAAGTATTATCAGCAGGTTTTGCAGTTAATTTAACGTGAGTTCGACGAAAATAAAAAACTCTAAATCCTGATGCAGTATGCATTTTAAAGTTTTGCCCCTAGCCAATCATATTTCAATAAGCTAGCTTTATTGAAAATAGGCTCTGGGGCTTTAGGGATTCCCGTTTCATGTGCGTAGCAAAGCGCGCCGGGAAGGAATCCCTTACTAATCCCTCACTTATTCCC
>JAJEAQ010000628.1 GCA_022822685.1 Trichodesmium sp. jk18x7bins.61 | reverse complement strand
CTTTTTCTCTCATCTTCTTTCCGACAGAGGATTCGGCCGAGATTCCTCTAGGCTTACTGATAGATTTCAGACTCTTTTGGACTCTTTTGGATTTACCTTGTTGTATCAATTGAAGTTTTGAAATAGTTGAGCCTCCCCCCCCGTAGAAAAGGATGGTTATCTTTCCTGCGGTGAGAGTTTTGTTTCTACATTTTAAGGAATTAGGAACCTGAGAATCACTCATTTACCTTTTGGTTCAGGCCTGTCAGGAGTTATTTGGCCTGTTCCGAGATGACGCAGTTTAATCAGTAACTTAGTCTGTGTTCATCCTTCTATTTCTCCCTCTTGCTCCTAACCACCAGGGATTAGGTGGTTTTTGGCTACTTTTAGCGTCTGCATTCCGTCTTTTTCGTTACCTACTCGGACGTGACGTACCGTTCTGGACGGGTTACTCTATGAGGGTTCGGGGTAGAAATCCCGAAGAGGTTTGGACCTCAGTTCAATTGACCAGTTCAGGTCGCGCTAATGTAATTATAGCGTTTCTCGGACTCTGCCGGTACATTAGCAGTGCTGTATCTGGCTAGCTATAGAAAAAATATTTTGATTTGACTTGGAGTGCTTACTAAGCCTGAGCCTGTAGCCAATAGATTCCTACTGACTACTAAAGCAGTAGATTTTTGTACCTCACCAATATGAGAACTGCTATAACTTAACTAGGCCAGAAAAAAGTGCATAAATTTATCAGGCTGTATCAGAATTTAATGCTGGAGTAATTATCTGTTATGTTCAAGGCAAAAATGTTAGAGAAGTAGATGATTTCGATTTTGGAAATGACCCCACAGATTTAATGTACGAATATTTTGCTAGAGAGATCGAAATAGCAACTAAATATGGTGGGAAAAAAAATATTTATTGACCCTGGATTAGGATTTTATTATAAAAATCTCCTAGACAGTTCTCTGCGTATTGGTGATCAGATGAAGACTTTTTTAAATACTTTTAGATTGCGGAAATTAGGTTTTCCAGTATGCCCCATGCACTTCCTCATGCTTTTGAATGTTTTAGAGAAGAAGTTAGGAGTGCTGAACCATTTTTTGCTGTGCTGGCTGCTTTTGGAAAAACTGATTTGTTTAGAACCCATGCAGTTCCCAAAAATAGAGCTGTTTTAGATACGCTCAACTTGTTTGAAAGTGTTGTATAAAATAATAAATGGATAGCTAATTATCAGTCACTGGCCAATAGTAGAATCTGGACCCAAGAGATCAGAAGAATTATGCTAAAAAATTTAAATATTTTGATTTGAGTAGCTGAGTCTGTTCTCAAGTCAAAGGAGGAAGTAATTTATTTGCTGATTGCTTTCCTCCTGGCATTAAATCGGAGATTATAATGCGGCGATAGAGCAAAATTTTAAGATGAATGAATGAAAAAAAAGAGGAACAGTCTCATACTCAAAGAGATGAATCTAAATCAGAAACTTGGATAATAGGCAAAGAATTTAGATTTGAAGCAGCTCATAAACTACCTAATCATGATGGTAAATGTGCAAGGTTACATGGTCATTCTTGGCGCAGTGTTATCTATATTACTGGCAATGAATTGACAAAATATGGTGTAAAAAAGGATATGATTATGGATTATGGAGATATTAAAAAATATATGAAACCTCTGCTTGATAATTATTTAGACCACTACTACTTGAACAAAACTACAGGTTTAGCTAATCCTACAAGTGAAGCGATCGCGAAATGGATTTATGAACAATTAGAAGGTAAAATTCCTGGGCTTATAGCAGTTAGAATCGATGAAACTTGTACTAGCCAATGTATTTATTCAAAAGGAAAAATTGATTTTTTTATTATCCAAAATTAAGGTAACTAACACAAAAATAAAAACAGCTTTAATAAGATGGATAAAACTATTGGAATTATTGGTGATAGGCCAGCTAGTATTTCTGGCGCCCTCTGGTTAAAATACTTAGGTTTTTTCCCAATTATTTTTGAAAAAAAAACAACAACTTGGAGGTTGACAATAGCTAACTAACTTTGACAATGTCTGGTATTTGGGATTAGTGGAAAAACTGGATATGAAATTGCCGAGCAGTTTTGCCACCATATTGAAACAGAAGATATTTCTCTCACGGGGTGACAAGCGAGCTATAAGATAGATATAGCAATTGTTTTAGGAATTAACTTGAATCATTGTTCAAACAAAAAAGAGAGCTGATTGATAATTTGAGTTGATGTTTTCTTCAAACAATTTGTTAATAAGTCAAAAATATGAGCTAAAAAATAGTCTATAATCAAACAAAAATGCTGGCTAATAATGAACATATTAGGTGATTACCAAGACCAGAGTAAACCAAAATTAAGTCAATCTCAATTCCCCACATTAAAAATCTGATTAGACTTAATATCAGTACATAAAATTGTACAAAGAGCCAAATTATCTGCTGATTCTTCTCTGCCAATTCAATCTGAAAGCCGTCGAAAACACATACAAAGGTTTTTAACATTAAAAAAATTAAGTTGACCACTATTCTGGTTTCCTTTGGTAAGAATTATGGTAGAAACACTGCTTTGAGCACCATCAGAATTAGTGTGGGATCTGAGAGGGAACCCAGTGGCCAAATATCAAGTTCTTCATGAATAGTGTAGTGTAGAAAAAAAGAGCGTTACCCAGATATTGGAAGATTTTAAGTCACAAAGGAGCAAGTAATTTAACAGAACAACAAGCAGTAATTCGTCCCGTCTTAAGATTTGGGCAGAAATCTCAACTAATTTTAGTAGGAGAGCGGGAATTTCAGAGTATTCATCTATACATATTGGTTGAAAAATTATGGTCAAAAACATCTATACTTGGGATTGAGGCTCACAAAGACAACCAAAATCAAGGGTGGTAGTAAATCTGGTCAAATACAACAATTAAAAGTCAATGTCGGCTTAAAAAATTATTATTAAATCAGAAAATTACCAAGCTCAGACAAGTTGGTTGACAAAATTTATTTATATACAAAAAACATCGAACCAACCAGAAAAATGTATGAC
>JAJEAQ010000380.1 GCA_022822685.1 Trichodesmium sp. jk18x7bins.61 | reverse complement strand
TTTGGCAAATTTATACCAACTCTCATATTATTTCTTTAGATCAATTGCCACTCAGAGGACTTTATCCTACTTTGGGAATAGACAGAGCTTTAGCAGTTTTGGGTGCAGGTACAAAATTAGGATGGCCTGTATTAGTTATAGATGCTGGTACAGCAATTACCTTTACTGGTGCTGATGCCCACAAAAAAATAGTGGGAGGGGCAATTTTACCAGGACTAAAGTTGCAGTTATCATCTCTGGCAGCACAAACAGCTATGCTACCTTTGATCGATTTGCCAGTAGAGTTACCTCCACGATGGGCAAAACAAACAATAGTAGCAATTCAAAGTGGGATAATTTATACTGTACTAGCAGGTATGAAAAATTATGTTGAAGCCTGGCAAGAAGAATTTCCAGAAGGTAAGATAGTATTAACAGGAGGCGATCGCATCTTATTATTAACTCATTTGAGAAAAATGTTTCCTGAATTAACTCAGAAAATTATTAACGCGCCTGAAGTGATTTTTTGGGGCATGGAAAGAGTATGGCAACAAAATTACCATCCGCCAGTAAAAAATTAAAAATCAAAAGTTCAAATTCATAAAATTTGATAGTTTGTGTATTTTAATTTATTGGACTTTCGTTTTTTTTAGACCGTCTATTGTTAAGATGATTTCAGAGTAATCTTGTTGTTACTCTTCTGATTAAGTCCACTGCTCAAATGAGCGAGGAAACGATGACAAATTCTGAAGTTATGGATTCTCAGCCAAATATCCAGGCTGATAGTTATATATCCCAGATATCTCAACCATCTAGCCCAGGTATCTTGTCAGTATTGAGAATACTTGAATATCTATCTCTTGCAACTGCTATTGGTTCAGGTATTGCTACTTATTTATATACGACAAACATCAAATTGATCGTAACTTTAGCAGTTTCTCTGAGTTTATTTACTTTTTTGTTTCTCCTCAATCGCCAATTACAAAAAAATCACAGAAATTCAGTCTACAATTCTAACTTGCTCAGGAGAGCATCTCTATATGGTAATGTCTCACAACTGCAAAAATGCCCAGAAAATACTCAAATAACTCAAGCAGTAGAAAAAGCTTTAAGTTATTGTCAAGAATTAATCAATGAGTACAAAAAAGTTCGAAAAAACGACAGAAATGTCTACTATATTTTGCAGTTAGGAACAATAGTTCTTTCTGGGATTACCCCAATTTTAGTCCTGGTTGATAAATTAGAAACAAATCAGCCTTGGTTGAAATGGTTACCTGTAATTTTTCCAGCGGTCGCTTCTATTATTGCCAGTATTTCCACTTCATTAAATTTTGAAGAAAATTGGATTTCTGCTAATCGAATTGTGGAACTACTAGAAGCGGAACAAGAGAAATTTATCTTAGGAGCAAATCCAGCTTATAGAGTTTATGATATTGAAGATCCAACAGAACGTTCTAAAAAAGCCAGAAACTCTATAGCTAACTTTATTACCAAAGTAAATTATATTCATCTCAAACAAGTAGAAGGACAAGAGGCAGTACAACAACAGGAAGAAAAAAAGGAAGAAAAAACCAGCAGAGCTACATCTACTAGCCCACAATCATTGTTAGAGAACAAATAAATAGTAGATATCTCTATAAATGAATTATTAACCAAAGTTTTATAGACTGTACAAAGCCAATATTAAGATACCTATAATGCTGAATTATGGTGGGTATGATGAGATATTTCCGTCTTTCCCCACTCTAGACAAAACTTAATCTGAGTTTGACAAACAGCCTCTGACTAGAGTTTTTGATTCGTTTTTAGAGAGCTTGAATATTGCTCAGGTAAAAGGGAGGAAATAAATACCTCCCTACTGTTTTATTAATATCAAAACTTAAGTTCAATAAATGATTTATGTTAATGAGTATGTTATTATACGAAAAACCTATATTTACCAGTTTAACTATTTGTTTATTAATGTTAGTAAGTGCTTGCGCAAACAATAAAGAACTAGAAAAAAATCTGGCTCCAGACCCCCAATTAAAAAATAATCCTGCCTTTAGCCAGTTAATTCCAACACCTACTCAAAATAGTCAACAAGCAGAACAACTTAAAGCTGATTCTACCTCAGAAATCTCCTCAGAGCCACCATCACCCCCTGTAATTTTAACTTCTCCACCAATCCCCGAATTAGAAACTCAACCATCTCCAACTCCACTATTACCTACACCAGTCCCTACTGATGATATACCACCAGTATCTACCCCCACACCTCTAGAGTCCCTTGTGTGGAAAAAAGCCCTCAAGGATGTGCCTGTAGGATTACATCAATACATTGCAGATGTATCTAAGTTAGGAGTGTTTCAAAAAGAAACAAAAAATCAAGATAATCAGCAGGATACTACTACCCTTTTAGTTAAACCTCAGAATATTGTCAGTCGGCGTATATATGCCAGATGGTTAGTAAATGCGAATAATAAAATTTTTGCTAATAACCCTGCTAAACAAATCCGATTGGCAGGGCAAAACGAAACACCAATTTTTGAAGATGTACCGCAAACAGATCCAGACTTTACCGTAATTCAAGGCTTGGCAGAAGCCGGTATAATTCCTAGCCCTTTGTCTGGAAATACCAATATAGTCAAATTTCGTCCAGATGATTCTCTCACCCGTGAGGATTTGATTCTGTGGAAAGTGCCTCTAGACTTTCGGAAGTCATTGCCAGAAGCTACAGTAGAGCAAGTTGAAGAAGCTTGGGATTTTCAAGATGCTTCTAAAATTGACCCTACAGCTTTGAGGGCTGTATTGGCAGATGCTGAGAATGAAGATTTGTCTAATATTCGGCGGGTTTTTGGTTATACCAGATTGTTCAGACCAGACAAAACTGTGAGTCTGGCTGAAGCTGCTGCTGTTTTGTGGTATTTCGGAGATCAAAAGGATGGTAAATCGGCTCAGATGGCTTTACCGAAAAGCTAGTGCTGAAAGCCCCATTGGTTTTAACCGGAGGATTGAAGCAGGCTAGTAGCCCAGCCCGAAAGTTAAAAGTAAAAAGTATTATTTGGTCAGGCTTTGAGTATTTTGTGACTGATTAGTTATTTACGCCTTCCAGCACTAGCAGCCTACTCCACAAAGCAACAATCTGTCAGTCTGGGAGCTGCACTCTGAAGATGTCCAAACATTTCCTGAAAAAAATTTGTTCATACCCCTTGACATTTATTTAGGCATTCGCTACTCTGGTAAGAGTGAAAATAAATGACTAAGCCCCCATCGTCTAGAGGCCTAGGACACCTCCCTTTCACGGAGGCGACAGGGATTCGAATTCCCTTGGGGGTATAGAAAGTTAAGGATGACAAAGTTAGGTTTATTGTTGTCCTTATTTTTTTTTAAATAGAAGCTATTGCACTTTGATAGCCGAAGCTCATCCTTTAGATTTATCGATTAGCTTTTTTTCCAAGCGACTAAGAGACTGTTTGTCAAGTAAATATTAAGATGGCTAGGGTGTTGAATTATGGTGGGTTACGGCGGACAACTAAAATTCTTTATTAAACCCCGCCCTTAAGGTAAACCCCGCCCGCCCCGGCGGGGTATTATGAAGAGATATCGACCCCTAACCCATCCTACGCAAGAATTTAATCTCAGTTTGACAAACAGTCTCTAAGGATTTTAGATGATTAGGTTGTTAGAGGTATAATAAATCTAAGGTAATAATCTCTAATAAACATGGTGGGAATTAACAAAACCGTATTAACCGAGATCATGAAGTTGTTCAGCATACGGATTAAAAACTCACTATGAAACTCACAGAGAATACCACTACTAATTGTGTCTGCATAGAGAAAATTTTATGGGGATAAATTACTCTTTTTATAATAAATAGTGAATTTTAAAGATATTTTTTCTATCAATACCCATAATTATTTTCAAAATTAAACCATAAAAAAAGGAGCTTTCAGGATGATTATGGTGGAAAATTTAGGCATAGGATTAGCCGTACTTTTATTAAGTATAGGTTGTAGCTCAACT